>CAMBSR010000082.1 GCA_945870475.1 Phycisphaera mikurensis NBRC 102666 | reverse complement strand
AGGGCTGACGCCCGATCCATCGGATTCAGGTCCTCGCGCTGCAGGTTCTCGATGAGCGACAGCTCCGCTGCCTGCCGGTCGTCCACCGCCTGGATGATGGCGGGGATCTCCAGCTTCCCCAGCCGGTCCATGGCGCGCCAGCGGCGCTCGCCCGCAATCAGTTCATAGCGTCCCGCCTCGCCGGCCAGCGCCCGCACCACCACCGGCTGCATCAACCCGGACTGCTCGATGCTCCGCGCGAGGGTTTCCAGGGCGGCCGGGTCCATGCTTCCACGGGGCTGGTACTTGCCGGGCTGAACCGCCCGAACCGGGATGAACACCACCACCTGGGCCTTTGACTCCTCGGCTGTGCGGCTGGCCACCGATGGCTTCGGTTCCACCGCCGCGATCTCGCGAGTGCGAGCGACTGGCGCCGCCGGAGCAACCGGCGCGCTCCCGGGGACGGCAGACGATTCAACCGGCGCTTCAGGAGACGAACTGGCCACCATCGGCATTGGAGCTGCTGGACGCTGAATCGGCACGGGAATCAGGCTTCCCAGCCCGCGACCCAACTTTGACTGCGTTGCCTTGGTTCGATCGTCTGATGCCTTCGCCATGATGATGCTCCTCTGAGCAATGTTCCACGTGGAACACCACACGCCACGCGCTGAGGATCCACGAGCGGAATCGTAATGTGTTCAGGTGTGGCAACACACCACCGGAACAGCACCACACCGGTCATTCACAGTCCGAGAACTATAAACGACCCCATCACGTGCTTGATCGTGTTGGTTCCATCCGCGATCTGCTGCGTTCTTGCTGCGAACGTTCAGGAAAGCTCGAGCTGGTCGTTGCACTGGGGCATCGCAACGGTCGAGCTGACCACGGTTCGGACCCGCCCCGCCAGTCCTTCGCGTGCCACGTTGTCGCCGTGGTTCAGCACCACCACCGAAGGCGAATGCCCGCTGCCCGACAGCCATTCGATCATCTGCGGGCTGTCGGCATGGCCGCTCAGGCCATGGAGACGCGTGATCCGCGCGCGCACGTCGAGTTCCGTGCCGTTGATGCGCACGCGGCGCGCCTTGCCCTCGGCAAGCGACTCCGCCATCGAGCCGGGCAGGACATAGCCGGTGAACACCACGTAGCCGCGGTCGTGGCCGAGCGAGTTCTCCAGGTGGTGGAGCACGGGGCCGGCATCGCAGAAGCCGCTGCCGGCAAGCACGATGCCCGCGCCCTCGCGGCCGGCGACCTTGAGCGAGTGCTTGCGCGACCACAGGCAGTGCAGCGAATCGAAGTCGAAGGGCGAATGACCGCGCGCGATCATCTCGCGCGCCTGTGCCGAGAGGAGCGTGGGGTGCTGCACGCAGAGTTCGCTGGCGCGGATCGCCATCGGGCTGTCAAGGTAGACCGGAACGTCGTCAAGCAGGCCCTCGCGCGCCAGGCGCGCCAGGTGATGCACCAGGATCTGCCCGCGACCGACGCTGAAGGTGGGCATGACCGCCGTGCGACGACCGTGCCTGCAGTCCTCGATGATCCGCCGCATCTCGGCATCGACGTCGGCGGCCGGCGTGCTGGTCGGACGTGCACCGGTCGTGGATTCCATGATCACCACGTCTGCTTCCGTGGCGTGTCCGCGCGGTGCCAGGTACGACTCGCCGGTTGGCCCAATATCGCCTGAAAACAAGACCCGAATGCGCTGGGCACCATGCTTGATCTCGAGCTCCACCGAGGCACTTCCGATGATGTGGCCCGCATCGTGGAGACGCATCCGCACACCCGGCGCGATCTCGCGCCACGCCAGGTACGGCGCACCCACCACCGAACGGCCGACGCGCTCCGCATCGCCGCGCGAATACAGCACCGGCGGATCCTCGAAGCGCTCCGCCGCCGCGATGGCGGGATCCGGCGCAGGATCGAGCACCACGGCATCCGGACCGGTCCCGTTGCGGAACTCGTCGATGCGCACCTTCTGGAGGTTCGCCGAGCTGCGCAGCACCATCGGCAGCAGGGTGGCCGTCGGCTCCGTGCAGTGCACGAGCCCCTCGTAGCCGAGCCGCGGCAGCATTCCCAGGCGGCCACAGTGATCGATGTGCGCGTGCGTGCACACCACCGCGCTCAGGCGTCGGAAGTCGAGGGCCGGCGGAACGGTGTTCCGCTGCTCCTGCGAGGGAGCGCCCTGGAACAGGCCGAAGTCGACAAGCACGCGGGCACTGTCGGTCTCGAGCAGGGTGCAGCTGCCGGTGACCTCGCCCGCAGCTCCAAAGAACGTCAAGGTGGGCGATTTCGGCACGGACCCGCAGCATAGGGACATCGGCACCTATCGTGCGCGACCAACATGACGAACACCGCCAACTACGTCACGCTTGGCCGAAGCGGCCTCCGCGTCCATCCGATCTGCCTTGGTGCGATGACCTTCGGCCATGAATGGGGCTTCGGCACCGACGTCGCCTCGAGCGACGCGATGATCGCCCGCTACCTCGAGCTCGGCGGAAACTTCATCGACACGGCCAACATCTACACCAAGGGACACAGCGAGAAGATCCTCGGGGACTACTTCCGGACCGGGGCCGGCGCCGGCCAGCGTGATCGCGTGGTCATCGCCACCAAGTTCGGCGGCAACCTCTGGCCCATGGACCCCAACGGCGGCGGAAGCGGCACGAAGGCCATGATGGACGCCGTGCACCACTCGCTGCGGCGCCTGCAGACCGACTACATCGACCTCCTGTGGTGCCACTTCTGGGATCGCCACACCCCCATCGAGGAACTGATGCGCGGGATGGAGCAGCTGGTGAGGCAGGGCAAGGTGCGGCACATCGGCCTGAGCGACCATCCGGCGTGGGTCTGTGCGCTGGCGCAGTCCTTCGCGCGCCAGCACGGCGGCACGCCGCTGGTGGCCCTGCAGATCGAATACAGCCTGCTGCAGCGCACCGTGGAAGCCGAGCTCATCCCGATGGCCATGCACGAAGGCATGGGCGTCACGCCCTGGAGCCCGCTCCGTGGCGGCGTCCTCAGCGGGAAGTTCAGCCGCGCCAACCGCCCGAAGGACGACGGCAGCACCCGCGTGCGCTCCGACAGCAAGTACCTGAACGAGCACACCTACCTGCTGCTCGACGAACTGCACGCGCTTGCCGGCGCGAAGCGCTGCAGCGTGGCGCAGATCGCGCTGCGCTGGACCATGGACCGCCCCGGTGTCTCCAGCACCATCATCGGTGCGCGCACCATGGCGCAGCTCGAGGACAACATGGGCGCGATGGCGGTGAACCTCACCGCCGAGGAATCGTCGAAGCTCGACGCACTCTCGAAGCCGGAGCTCCCGTTCCCCTGCGAATTCCTGGAGTTCGTGCGCACCGGCATCCAGAACGGCACCACCATCAATGGACAGCGGAGCGATGCGTGGCCGCTTTCCCCCAAGGACGCGTCGGAACGTTGGTGAGCCGGATCGATCCCAGCGGATGCGCTCAGTCCCAGCGAATGCCGCTTAATCCCAGCGGAACACGCCCTTGCGCCATGCGTAGATGTACGCCATGACGCTGGTGGCGATGAAGAACAGGATGCGCGCCAGGAAGATGCCCGCCATCGGGCTCTGCGGCTCGAGCTGCGAGTACGCCACCGCCCAGGGGTAGAGGAAGATCACCTCGACGTCGAAGAGCAGGAAGGTCATCGCGACCACGAAAAAGCGCACGTTGAAGCGCTTGCGCGTGGAGCCGATCGCTTCCATGCCTGATTCGTATGAGGCACCCTTGATGTCGCCGGCGCGGGCCGGACCGAGGAGCAGGCTGGCGCCGACGTTGACGATCGCGAAGACCACGCTCATCACGAGCGCGATGGCGATCGGCAGGTAATTGACCATGGAGGTATCGGCAAGGAGCTGCATGCGGGCCGGAATGGTAGCAAGGGCAAGGCCGGCTCAGCTGCCGGCGTACCTCGGCCGGAGCGCCCCGGCCATGCCCCAGAGGCCGATGCAGAGGAGCCCCAGGAGCGGCCGGCCGATCAGGAAGCACGTGGCCGCATCGATGGCCGGGATCGCCCCGATCCAGATGGAAACGCCGGCAGGCACCGCGAACCGCGCCGCCCCGTTGGCCGCGCGCCGGATGCCGGCCACCACGGACACGACCGCCACCGCAATGGCGCCGATCCCCACCGTCACGAGGAACGCCCCCTCGGGCGCCACTCCCTCGACGAACCACATCCCGAGCGGCGCGCACGCCGCCACGGGCAGGATCCACGAAGCCACCCGTGCCACCATGCCGAAGCCGCGCACCTCGTTCTTGGCCGCAACGCTGAGCGCGGCCACATAGGCGAACGTGCCGCCGGCGATCCACCAGAGGAGCGACCCGTCCGTGCCGGGGCTCGTGGCGAGCGCCGCGATGACCACCACCATCGCGCGGCATGCAGCCATCAGGACGAAGCATCCCGGCACGATGGAATGCAGCATGTCGTACGCCAGGATGCACGCGCCGAGGGCGATCGCCCAGAAGAACGTGGCCGGCGAGGCGAACGCAAGCATCGCCACGCCGATGAGCAGCATCGCCACGCCGACGAACTGCGCCGTCCGCATGGCAATGCGCCCGGACGGGATCGGCCGGCCCGGACGCTCCTTGGAATCAACGCGCACGTCGAACGCGTCGTTCAGGATCATGCCGGCAACGTAGGAAAGCAGGGTGCCGACGCCCACCAGCGTCACCGTGCCGAACGGCACGGAGATGTCGGAGAGCCGCGCCTGGAGGCCAACAGCCACGCCGGCCAGCACGTTGGTGATGACGGTGGGCGCGTTGGAGATGCGCATGATCTCGAGCCATGCACCCACGGGATTTCCACGATTCATGCGTCCGACCTCCCGGCCGCGGCTGCGGCGGATTCCATGCGTGTTGCACACCACTGGATCTCGCGCACGATGCCGTCCACCAGTGCCGTTCCCTCGCGCGCGCCGTCAGGGAGCGCATCCCATGCGTAGGTCTCGAGCTCCACCAGCGGGCGCTCGTCCGCAGGCCACGAGGCGATCTCGTCCAGGCACTCACCGATGGCGTCCTGCGTGGTACCAAGCACTCCCAGCCGCGCAGCGAAGACCGGCACGTGGAAATGCGTGCGCCACTCTCCCACGGGTTCAGCGGCGAGCGCCCATGGAATGTCGGCGTGGAAGCGAACGGTTCCGTCCGGTGCGCGCACGCACGTCTGGTGCAGCCAGCGCGGCTCGGCGAAACCGGCCAGCACCGCGAGCGATTCCGGGCTGCCGTCCGCCGTGATGGCGCTCGAGACCTGCACCTTGTTCACGCGGATGCCTGCATGGCGGTACGCGCGCAGCACGGTGCGCTGGTCCTCGAACATCACCGCGGCATGGCAGACGTCGTGGCAGACGCCGATGTAGCGGCGTGGATCGGGTTCGCCGCGGCGAGCCAGCAGGACGTGCTCGAAGAACCCCGTCACGTCGGCGGTGCGGTCGAGCATGCACCCCGGCTCCGGCTCCAGGTCGACCGTGACGCGGACACCGGTGCGGTCCTCCACGCGGGCCAGGTGCCGAACCGTCTGCTCGAGCAGCGCACTTGCGACGCCGATGCTTGCACCGCAGCCCTCCAGGCTGAATCGCGCGCGCCAGCCGAGGGGAACAGTGGAGATGGAGGCCGTGGCAGTGCCCGGCGGGAGCAGGCTCGGCAGCATGTCCGCCAGTTCCGCCGTGTACAGCGCACGCCGCGTGTCGGCCCAGTGCGGCTCGTAGACGCGTTCCTTCACTTCCGCGTCGTGGAAGTGGTGGTACGGGAATGCATTGAGCGTGCGGATCTCGAGGCCCGCAGCGGCGAGCCGATCACGAAGCGCTGTCGGTCCATCGATCGATTCCGAGAGCTGCGCGACGGCGCGTGCCGAGAGCCACAGGCCGATCGGCAACGGTGCACCCGGCGAAACCAGCGCGCGGACCGCGCCGAAGGTGCGCTCGACGTTGCTGCACGTCTCCTCGAGCGTGCGGCCCGCGACGACGTTGGTGCAGTACGCGGGCAGCACGCGGATTCAGCGCGGGGTGTTGCCGGAACCGGTGGAGGAACCAGAAGAAGAGCCGGAGGACGAGCTGGAAGACGAACCGGAGGATCCGCCAGAGGACGCCCGGCCCGATGCGCTGCCCGATGCACTGCTCGATGCCTTGCCGGGCACGGGATTCTCGCCGTTCGAGCGAGTCACCGTGCGCGTCACCGTCGTCCGGCGCTTGCCGTCCCGGACCTCCACCACCGTCTCGACGGTGGTGGTCTCGGTGGTCGACACGCCGTTGACGGTCGTTGACTTGCTTTCGGTGCTGGCGGAGGTCGACTTCGACGATCCGGTCTCGGTGGTTGGCTCTTCCGTGACCTCGACCGTGCGTTCCGGGGCGGTGACCGTCACCGACTTCGCGGGCGCTGCACCCTTGCCGTTGCCGGAGTCATCCGCTGGCCCCGCCACCATGGGCTGGTTGGCAGTGCGTGGCGCCGCGACGCCCTTCGCCTTGGCCACGGCGGCGTCGAGGTTGGCATCCGGCGAACCGATGTACGCGATCTTGCCGTCCATGCCGACGACGAACGCGGTGGGGATGCTGTTGCGGCGCGCCGCCTGCATCCACTCGCTGGCCATGGTGCCGTCGCCATCGAACACGATGGTGTAGTCCGCGCGCTCGGGCTTGGCGGCGATGAAGTCGCGCACCTTCTTTTCCTTGGCCGCCACGTCGTTGCCGCGCTCGAAGCCGGCAACGCCGATCACCATCACGTCGGGATTCGACTTCTGGAGCTGCGTGAGGTGCGGCATGCTGCCGATGCAGGGCCCGCACCAGGTTGCCCAGAACTCGACCACGTGCACCTTGCCGGATGCAAGCGCCTTGACCTCTGCACCCTTGATGGACGCGTCGGCCGTGAAGGCGGGTGCCGGCATGCCGGAGACCAGGACATCACCGAGAGCGACGCACGAGAGCAGGGCGGGAATGAGCATGAAAATAGCCTACCCGTGACGCGCCGCATCCACGAGCCGACGGAGCACGCCAAGGCCCATCACCGGATCGGCGGTCCGCTCCGGATGCCACTGGACGCCGACGTAGAAGGGTCGTGCTGGGTCGGAAATGGCCTCGATGACGCCGTCGTCGGAGCGGCCGATCACGCGGAAATCCGCCCCGGATCCGAGCGCCTGGTGGTGGAAACTGGCCACCAACCCGTTGCCGAGCTCGCTCTCCACGGGATGCTTGCTGTCGTTGCGGTGCCGGTCCGCGTCGGGCAGCGTGTCGCCGAGGTGCTGGATGAGCTCCGCACCGCGATGCACCCCCATCAGCTGCATGCCCAGGCAGATGCCGAGCACCGGCATCGCCGGCACGGCATCCAGCGCGCGCAGCAGGGCAAACTCCGCCTCCTGCCGCGCGGGGTCCATGACCTGCGCCTTCGGGTGGAGCGGAATGCCGAACGGCCGCGTGTCCACGTCGTCGCCCCCGATGATGACCACTCCCCGGAGCAGGGGCAGCATTTCCGCGCGCACACCGGCATCCGCCGGAAGGATCACCGGAACGCCGCCCGCCGCAAGCACCGCATCCACGTAGGTAGACCGAACCTGGTGGCGTGGACGCCCCTGGTCATCAGGGGCGATGTCGGCGGTGATCCCGATCAACGGGCGCTTCGGGGAGGTCATGGCGGCCACGATATTGCATCGGCGACCGGATCCGGGCATCATCCGTTTATGCGCTTCCACCACCTCGGATTCCTGGCCGCCCTCTGCACCGCACCGGCAATCGCCGACGTCAAGCTCCCGGCGGCCTTCACCGACCACATGGTGATCCAGCGCAACCAGCCGGTCCGCGTCTGGGGCATGGCACAGCCGGGCGAGCAGGTCACCGTGGAACTTCGCGACGCCAAGTCTGCCTTGATCCGCAGCACCAGGCAGGTGGCCAGTGCCACCGGGAACTTCTCGATGGAGTTCCCCGCCCTCGTGGCAAGCGACGACCCGATGACGCTCGAGGTACGCGGCGCAAATTCCGTCACCATCAAGGACGTGGTGGTGGGTGACGTCTGGATCGCCGGCGGACAGAGCAACATGGAGTGGGCGCTCGGTGGCACCGACGAGCAGTTGGCTGCCGGCGTGGCCGTGGCCAACGACCCCCTGGTCCGCTTCCTGCGTGCACCGCACGTCACCGCCAACCGCCCCGCATTCACCGTCGACGCGGCCTGGAGGGTCCTTTCGCCGGATTCCGCGCCGGGCATGGGCGCGGTGGCGTTCTGGTTCGCCCGCGACGTGCGCAAGGAGACCGGCGTGCCGATCGGCATCCTGGAGATCAACTGGGGCGGCACGCGCGCCGAGCCATGGACCGACACCGCGACGCTGAGCGGCGACCCGCTCTACGCATCGCGCGTGGCGGAGCTGCGGAAGGCGATCGACAACTGGTACTCGCGCTCTCCGAAGGAACGCGAAGCCGACAACGAAGTCGCCCGCAAGCGCTTCCAGGAGGCCGGCACCGCGTGGTGGAGCCAGGTGAACGCCGAGGACCCCGGCGCCAAGGACGCGTGGTTTGCCGCAGGAGAACCGAAGGAACCGCAAGCGTGGAGCCCGGTCACCTTGCCGCTCGTCTGGGGCAAGGACGAATCTCGCCGTGAGTTCGACGGCATCGAGTGGTATCGCAGGAACGTGGAGATCCCGGCGGAATGGGAAGGCAAGGACTGCCTGGTGGAACTGGGGACGATCGACGACGCGGACATCGTCTTCGTCAACGGCCGCGCCATTGCCAACACCATCGGCGACATCGGCACCGGCCGAAAGTACCGAGTGCCCGCCGCGATCATGAAGAAGGGTCCCTGCACCATCGCGGTGGAGATGCTCGATCTCCACGGTGAGGGTGGCTTCGGATCGGGACCGGAAGCCATGCGCATGACATGCCCCACCGGCGGCGACGCAGTGATCTCGCTCGCGGGCGAGTGGCTGGCCCGCCGCGGCCGCTCCGCCACGGACATCGCCAGCCCACCGTCGCGCCCCGCGAAGGACGAGGCGCCTGGCACCGGCTACGGCGATCCGGCATCGATGTTCAACGCCATGATCGCGCCGTTCGACAACCTGAAGGTGAAGGGCGCCATCTGGTACCAGGGTGAATCCAACGCCGGCAGCATCGAGGATGCCGAGGCGTACCGCACGCTGCTGCCCCTCACCATCCGCAGCTGGCGCGGCGCGTTCGAGGAGCCGGACATGCCGTTCGGCATCGTGAGCCTGGCCGCATT
>CAMBSR010000081.1 GCA_945870475.1 Phycisphaera mikurensis NBRC 102666 | reverse complement strand
TACTCGTTCCAGCGGCGGTCGACCATCGCGGCGGTGGCCGCGTCCATCTCGACGAGCGGCGGATACTCGCGCACGGGCAGCCCGCCGCGGCCCGCGCCGGGCACCTTGCGCGTGGCGTCGAAGGCGATGCGGTTGCCCGCGGTGTGTGCATCGCGCGTGAAGTCCGCGTTGGACGCCAGGAAGAAGAAGGGCGCGCGCCAGTCGTCGCTGCGTGCGCCGGCATGCGCATCGGTGACGATGATGAAGTCCGCCGCGCCGTCGTGTGCTGCGTGCGTTTCGGCGGGGCCGGCCGCGGCCACCGCTGCACTCGCCACCCGCGCGCCGTCCGCGCCGTTTCCTATTGCGATCGTGCAGAGGCGCCCCGCGCCCACCGACGGGAACTCGACGCGCGCCTGCGCATCGACCGCATGCACCGCGCGCTCGATGCGCGCCCGTGCCGCGGCGATCGCATCGGCCGACGGTCGCGTCGGCTCGCCGAGCGCCACACCGTTCCACGCCTCGCCCGTCACCTTCGCCGTGCAGTCGAAGCCGAGCTTCGTTCCCGCGCCGATCCAGGGCGCGCTGTGGTCCAGGATGTCGAGCGGTCCCTCGATGCGCATCACGTCGCGCACGAAGTGGCAGCGCTCGAACACCAGCCGCATGGCGGCGTCCTCGTCATGGATGGCCGCATCACCGTCGAAGACGAACACCATCTTGGTCCACGCCATCTGCCCTGCGCCCCACACGCTGGACATCACGCGGCGGCCCTGCAGCGGATACGCCTTGTGGATGCGCACGAACGCTGCGTTGTGGAAGCAGCCGAACATCGGCAGGTGGTAGTCGTCGATGTCGTGGACGATGGTCTTGAGGAGCGGCAGGAACACGCGCTCGGTGGACTTGCCCAGGTAGTAGTCCTCCTGGGGCGGCAGTCCCACCACGGTGGTCGGGTACACGGCATCGCGGCGGTGCGTGAGCGCGGTGACCTCCACGCGCGGATAGCGGTCGGGCAGACTGTAGAAGCCGGTGTGGTCGCCGAACGGCCCCTCGAACACCGCGCCCGGCCCGAGCGGTTCGCCGCTTGCCGGGTGCCAGCCGATGGCGCCGCACTCGGTGTCCACCCATCCCTCGATCACGATCTCGGAATTGGCGGGCACCCAGAGCGGCACGGTCTTGGCACGAACCATGGGGATGCCGCGGCCGTTGAGGAAGCCGCACATCAGGAGCTCGCTGATCCCGGGCGGAAGCGGCGCGGTGGCGCCGTAGGGCATGACGCTCTCGCCGCCCAGGCAGATGGCGATGGGCATGCGCTTGCCGAGCTTCTTCCAGCTGCGCCAGTGCGACGCACCGTCGTGGTGCATGTGCCAGTGCATGGCAAGCGACGTCGGCCCCAGCAGCTGGCTGCGGTACATGCCGATGTTGTGGCTTGCAGGCTTCGCGGCATCGCGGTCGTCTGCATGGATGGTGTGCATCCCGGCAAGCGTGATGTAGCGGCCACGGCCGGCCGCGGTGCCGGCGGCGCGCGCGTCCATGGGGAAGCCCACCGCGGCGGGGTCGCCGTCGAGCGGCCAGCACTTGACGATCGGAAGCCGCGTCAGGTCCACCTCGTTGCGCGAGGCGAGCTTCACCACTTCCTGGCACGGTCCGCGGCGCACGCGCTTGGGCCCGATCCTGAGAAGCGGCGCAAACTCCCGTGCCTTGGCAAGCATCTCGCCCGCGCTGCGCGGCGGCACCGGCTTCACCAGGCTCGCGATGCGTGCGCCGATGGCACCGAGCCCGCGCGGGTCGGCGTCGCAGCCCAATGCCATCTCCATGCGGCGGTAGCTGCCCCACACGTTGATGGCGAGCGGGAAGTCGCTTCCGGCCACGCGCTCGAAGAGGAGGGCCTTTCCGCCCATCGCGGCCATGGCCGGGTCGAACGCCCGCGCGCCCGCACTTTCCGCTGCCGGCATGCGGCTGACGCGGTCGGCGATCTCGGTGATCTCCAGTTCCGGGCTCACCTCCGCGCGCACGCGGTGCAGTTCGCCCGCCTGTTCGAGCGCGTGCAGGAATTCGCGAAGTCCGGGGTGCATAAGCTCAGGATGGTAGGTCTGTCTACGATCCACGGCGTGACGCTTGTCATCGATCTCCAGGACGTGACCAAGACCTACCGCGGCGGCGTGCAGGCCCTGCGCGGGGTCTCGCTGCGCGTCCAGTCCGGCGAGATCTTCGGGCTCCTTGGCCCCAACGGCGCAGGCAAGAGCACGCTCGTCAAGATCATCATGACCGTGGTGCGCCCCACCACGCTCACGGGCACGGTCCTCGGCCGGCCCGCGTGCACGCAGGAGGTGCTTTCGCAGGTGGGCTACCTGCCCGAGCACCACCGCTTCCCGCAGTACCTCACCGGCCGGCAGGTGATTGACTTCTTCGGCGCCCTCGCCAAGGTGCAGCGCACCGAGCGCAAGGCGCGCACCGAGGAGCTCCTGGAGATGGTGGGCATGCGCGACTGGGGCAACCGCCGGGTCACCACCTACTCGAAGGGCATGCAGCAGCGCATCGGCATCGCCGCCGCGCTCATCAACGATCCGCGCCTGGTGGTGCTCGACGAGCCCACCGACGGCGTGGACCCGGTGGGCCGCCGCGAGATCCGCGACATGCTGCTCCGCATCCGCGCGGAGGGCCGCACCGTCCTCGTCAACAGCCACCTCCTGAGCGAGGTGGAGATGCTCGCCGACCGCGTGGCCATCATCAACCAGGGCCGCACGCTGGCGCAGGGCACCATCGAGGAGCTCACGCACGACAGCCATCGCTACGAGATCGACGCGATCAACGGCCCGGCCAGCATCCAGACCGCCGTGGGCGAGGTGACCGGCATGCCTTCCGCTGCCGAGCCCGGCCTGCGCACCTACGTGATCCCCACGCGCGATCCCGCCGTGGTGCAGCCCGCCATCGACGCGCTGCGCGCCGCCGGCATCACGCTCACCCGCGTGGAACGCGCCCGCGAGACGCTCGAGGACCTCTTCGTGCGAAGCGTGGTGGATGAACGCGGCCGCGCCATGCCCGGCGCCGCGCGTGGCCCCGGCACGCCGACCGCGCCGCCCATCGTGGCGCCGCCGCGCACACCCTCTACGAGCACTTCCTCCACGAGCACCCCCTCCACGAGCACCCCCTCCACGGAGGCCCGCCCGTGACGCAGACCCTGGCCATCTTCCTCGACGCCTACCGCGACCTCAACTCGCGCAAGCTCTTCTGGCTTGCCATCGGCGTGAGCATGCTGGTGGTGCTCATCGTCGGCGCGCTGGGTATCGACGAGACCGGCGTCTCCGTCTTCACCTTCCACTTCGACAGCAAGTTCGTCAACACGCTGTTCTTCCCGCGCGACCTCTTCTACAAGATGATCTTCCAGAACCTGGGGATCAACATCTGGCTGACGTGGCTCGCGGCCATCCTCGCGCTCATCTCCACCGCGAGCGTGGTGCCGGAGCTGATCGCCAACGGCTCCATCGACATGATGCTGTCGAAGCCCATCACGCGGCACCGGCTCTTCCTGACGCGCTGGGTGACGGGGCTCTTCTTCGCGGGAATCCAGGCCGCGGTGTTCGTCACCGCCAGCTTCCTGGTGATCGGTTTCCGCGGCGGCGCGTGGGAGCCCGGGCTGTTCCTCGCCATCCCGGTGGTGATCATCTTCTTCAGCTACCTCTACTGCTTCTGCGCGCTCATGGGTGTCCTCACGCGCAGCACGGTGGCCAGCCTGATCCTGACGCTCGTCTTCTGGCTGGTGCTCTTCGGCGTGCAGAAGGCCGAGCAGTTCCTCAACAACGGCCGCATCGGCTCGCAGATGGAAGTGGTGGCCATCGAGGAGGCCATCGAGAAGCGCCTGGAGAAGAACGCCGACGCCGACGTCGACAAGCTGCGCATGGAACTCACCGCCGAGCGCCGCTCCGCGGAGCGCTGGAGCTCGGGCTACTGGCCGGCCTACGCGCTGGTGACCGCGCTTCCCAAGACCAACGAGACCACCGAGTGGCTGGCCCGCACGCTGGTGCGCGCGGCGAACTTCCGTCGCCCCGCCAACGAGGACGAGGGCATGCGCTTCTTCGCCAGTGCGCGCGTCAAGCGCAAGGACTTCGAGCAGACCGTGTATGACGACGCCGAGGAGCGCAAGGGCGCCACGTGGGCCATCGGCAGCAGCGTGATCTTCGAGGCGGTGATGCTCGGCGGCTGCGTGTGGCTCTTCCGTCGCCGCGACTTCTGACCGCGCGCGTTACGATCCCCGCGTGCTCATCTACCGCAAGGGCGTCTTCTGCCTGGAATCCGAATGGTTCGGCCTGCGCTCCACGGTGAGCGTGCGCCCGGCGCTCGAACTCCTGCGGTCCTCCGACTACCACGTGGCCTACATCCACCGCGACGTGGCCACGCGCGCGGAGCTCGAGCACTACATCCGAAAGTGGTTCCAGGAGCGGCACACGGGGTTCGAGATCCTCTGGCTTGCCATGCACTCGCGCCGCGGGCTGCTTCTGCCGGGCGACATGCGCCGGCCCGACGAGAAGATGCACATCGACCGCCTCGAGGAGATCCTGGCCGGCAAGTGCCGGGGCAGGGTGATCCACTTCGGCGGCTGCCGCACCATCGAGATGCCCGCCGCCCGCATCCGCAAGTTCCTGCGCGCCACCGGCGCCGTGGCCATCTCCGGCTTCCGCGAGGAAGTGGACTGGACGGAGTCGACGCTCTTCGAGACGGCGTACATCCTCGAGCTCCAGAAGCATCCGATGAACGCCACCGGGATGCGCAAGGTGCGCAACGCGATGAAGCGCATGCGCCCGGTGGAGTTCGAGGCGTCCGGGTTCAACATGCACGTACGGACGTGAGCAGTACGTCGTGCGGCGCTGCGCGATCCGCGCCGCGCGCGCAGGACTATCGCCCGAGTTCCGCGCTGCGCGCCCGTGCGGCGTCCATCGCCTCGCCAACCGCGCCCGTGAATCCGTGCGCCTCGAGGACGCGCACCGCCGCAGCCGTGGTCCCGCCCGCGCTCGTCACCGCCGCGCGCAATTCCTGCGGCGTGCGCTCGTCGGCCGCCATGAGCGTGGCAGCGCCGAGCATGGTCTGCACGGTCATCCGCCGTGCGGTCTCCGGGTCGATCCCCATGCGCGCCGCAGCGGCAATCTGCGCTTCGGCAAGGAGAAACAGGTAGGCCGGCGCGCTTCCCACCGCGGCCACGGCGGCGTCGATCTGGTCCTCGCGGATCTCGCACGTGCTGCCGACGGCAGCGAAGAGGCGCGTGGCGTGGGCCAGGTCATCGGCCGTTGCGCCGGCGCCGCGGGCGAGCGCGGTCATGGCCATGCCCACCTGCGCGGGCGTGTTCGGCATGGCGCGCAGCACGCGCGGCCCGTTGCCGAGCGCGGCGCGGATGGCGGCGCTCGACCAACCTGCCATGACGCTGATCACGCAGGTGGCATCGGTGAGCGGTCCGATCGCGCGCGCCGCGTCCTCGAAGTGCTGCGGCTTGACCGCCAGCACCAACGTGCGCGCACCACGCGCCGCGGATCCTTCCGCGGTGGCGTGAACGCCCATCGCCGCAGCTTCCGCGCGGCGGCCGGCATCGTGCTCCACCACCACGGTCTGTGCGGGCACCAGCACCCCGGCGCACACGGCGCGGGAGAGGATTGCCATCCCAAGGTTTCCGCAGCCCACGAAGGCGGTGTCCGCGGGCGATCCGTTGCTCGTACCCATGCGGCGAAGACTATCGACCGCGCCGATCCGGTACGATTGCGGCGATGTCCAACGCCGTCCAGATCCTCGATTTCGAGCAGCCGATCGCGGAGATCGAGCGCCAGATCGACGCACTCCAGGCCCGTCCCGACGCCGAGACCATCCGCGACGAGATCCGCACGCTCGACGAGACGCGGAACAGCCTCCTCGCCAAGACCTACGGCGGCCTCACGCCGTGGCAGACCGTCCGCGTGGCGCGCCATCCGCAGCGCCCGCAGACCCTCGACTACATCCAGATGATCTGCCGCGACTGGTGCGAGCTGCACGGCGATCGCCGCCACGGCGACGACCCGGCCATCGTGACCGGCTTCGGCCGCATCGGCAGCATCAAGTGCCTGGTGGTGGGTCACCAGAAGGGTCGCGACACCAAGGAGCGCCTGGCCTGCCACTTCGGCTGCGCGCATCCCGAGGGCTACCGCAAGGCGCTCCTCAAGATGAAGCTTGCCGAGAAGTTCAAGCTTCCCATCGTGACGTTCATCGATACGCCCGGCGCGTATCCCGGCATCGGTGCCGAGCAGCGTGGCCAGGCCGAGAGCATCGCCGTGAACCTGCGCGAGATGAGCCGCCTGCGCGTGCCCGTCATCTGCATCGTGATCGGCGAAGGCGGCTCGGGCGGCGCGCTCGGAATCGGCATCGGCGACCGCGTGGCCATGCTCCAGAACAGCTGGTACAGCGTCATCAGCCCGGAAGGCTGCGCTGCCATCCTCTGGAAGGAAGCCAACGAGAAGACCAACAACCTGGCGGCCAATGCGCTGGCGCTCACCGCCACGCACAACCTGAAGAACGGGTTGATCGACGACGTGATCCCCGAGCCCCTCGGCGGCGCGCATCGCCACCCCAAGGAGATGGCCGAGCGCATCCAGCACTACGTGGTCGACTGGGTGCGCGAACTGCAGCGCATCGATCCCGAGACGCTGGTGCGCAAGCGCTTCGAGAAGTTCCGCTCCATTGGCAGCGTGAACTAAGCGTGAGTGCAATCGCGAACGCTTGAACGCGCGCCGGCGATGCGGGTGCGCATTGCACGGACACTTCCTCGCCCCCGGTAACGCGAAGTTCGCGTTGACCTGAAGCACACTTTTTGCTAGGATTCCGGCCTCTTCAGGCAGTATTCGCTGCCTGACACCCCACGTTTCCGGTCAAAGCTGAGGGCGTACTCACATGGCAAAGTCCAATAAGAAGGCACCTGTGAAGAAGCCCGCTGCGAAGGCTGCTCCGAAGCCGGCCGCCAAGGCCAAGCCTGCCGCGAAGCCCGTTGCCAAGACCAAGGCTCCGGCCAAGGCTCCTGCAAAGGCGGCTCCCGCGAAGCCGGTTGCCAAGCCCGCCGCCAAGCCCGCCCTGAAGGCCCCGGCCAAGTCGGCCCCGAAGGCCGAGTCCAAGCCGGCTCCGCTCGTCCTCCCCAAGCTCGTCAACTCCGGGCCGAAGGAAGTCATCCCGGCCGTCGCTCCCAAGGCTGTCTGGCGCGCTTCCAACGAAGCCCCGCCGCCGAAGAAGAAGCCGGGCAAGGGCGCTCCGCCGCCGTCCATCCGCGACCCGCGCAAGGAGGCCCTCGAGGCGCTCCGCCAGCAGCAGATCGCCGCCGAGCGCGCTGCCAACAAGGGCAAGAAGATCGACTTCGCGACCGTCAAGAGCGTGGCCCACGTGGCCGCGCACATGAAGCCCGATGCCAACGGCTACGTGATGGTGAACGGCCGCCGCGTGCGCGTCATCGCCGCCAAGGCGCCCGTCACCAAGAAGAAGGCCCGCAAGGCCGCTGTCGAGAAGCCGCGTGACGAGGGTCCGACCGACGCGCAGATCGCGGCCATCAAGACCCGCCTGGTCGCCAAGGAGCTCGCCGAGTACCGCAAGATCCTGCTCGAGGCACGCGTGGAGCTCATCGCCCGCGTCACCGGCCTCGAGGACGACGCCCTGCGCAGCTCGGGCGGCAACCTCTCGAACATGCCGCTCCACATGGCGGACATCGGCACCGACACCTTCGACCAGGACCTCGCCATCGGCATGGCCGAGACGGAGCGCGAGCTCCTACGCGAGATCGACGAGGCCCTCGACCGCATCACCGCCAAGACGTACGGCGTCTGCCAGCTCACCGGCAAGCCGATCCCGAAGGCTCGCCTCGATGCGAAGCCCTGGGCGAAGTACACGATCGAGGCCGCGCGCCAGCTCGAGAAGATGGGCGGACGCTGAGCGGCGCGCGCACCGCGCGCGACCTCCTACCATCCCGTCCATGCCGAACCCGGCCACTGTCCCCGCCTGGCGTTCGCCCACCGCGTGGGCGCTGCTGTTGGTGACCTTCGGTGTTGCCGTGGGATTCGACCTCTGGACCAAGGACTGGGCGTTCCGCACCGTGGCGGGGCACCCCGTGGTGCTCCGCTACGAAGAAGTCGCGGGCAATCCGTCGTACTCGGTGCCGTGGCACCCGGGCATCGTGGCCGTGGGCCATGACCTCCTGGATTACCACCTGGTGCTCAACCACGGCGCGGTGTTCGGCATCGGCCAGGGCAGGGGAGCGATCTTCATCGCGTTCACCGTGCTCGCCGTGCTCACCGCGCTCTGGGTGTTCGGCAAGCACACCAGCGCGCGCAGCCACATGAGCCACGTGGGCCTGGCGCTCGTCCTCGCGGGCGGCATCGGCAACATGTACGACCGCGTGGCGGTGGGCGCCGTGCGCGACTTCCTGCACATGTTCCCGCGCCGCGAGCTGCCCTTCGGCCTCCACTGGCCCGGCGGCAGCAGCGAGTGGTTCCCGTGGGTCTTCAACGTGGCCGACGCGGAACTGATCGCCGGCATGCTCCTCCTGATGCTCGCGATCCACCTGAGCGAGCGGCGTGCGGAACAGGCGCGCCGTGCGGCGGCGCAGGCCGACGCAGACTCCGGTCTTGCAGATTAACAACGCGTTTGTAATCCGCAAGACGCGGTCGCGCTTTTCGGGCGAGATGCGCTGTGGGCGAAACGCGTTCAGGGCGTCGCGGATCCCTGCGCATCCAGCCATTCCTGCGTGATCTTCTCCGGGAGCGCATCCATCGACACCGCGCGATCGATCGTGAACGTCCCCACTGCCGTGCGCCGGATCATCGTGCAGTGCCCGCCCGTACCGAGTGCCTGGCCGAGCTCGCGCGCGATGCTGCGCACGTAGGTGCCCTTGCCGCAGTGGATGTCGAGCGAGAGGAGCGGCCACGCGTAGTCGGTGACCGTAATGGAATGGATCGTCACCGGCCGCGGTGCCAGCTCCGGCGTCTCTCCCTTGCGCGCGAGTGCATACGCGCGGCGCCCGCCCACCTTCATGGCGCTGAACGCGGGCGGCCGCTGCATCACGGTGCCGGTGAAGCGCTCGGCGAGGAGCGACTCGATCTCCGCGCGCGTGGGCGTGGCGGCGCGCGCCCCCGGCGCCCCGAGCACCACCTCGGTCCGCTCGCCCTCCACGTCATCGGTGGTGGTGAACGCGGTCATGTCGATGGTGGTCAGGTACCGCTTCTCGGTGGCCATCAGCGACTCGATCTGCCGCGTGCACTTCCCGAGCGCCAGCACCAGCACCCCGGTCGCCAGCGGGTC
>CAMBSR010000080.1 GCA_945870475.1 Phycisphaera mikurensis NBRC 102666 | reverse complement strand
CGGCAACTCGCAGCGCGAGATGGTCACGCGGACGGTGCTCGAGCGAGGACGCGTACTGGCCGTGAATGACGACGCACTCGGCATGAAGGCGTCGGCGAACACCGCAGCGAACGCCATCGACCGCCGGACCAGCAACCGAAAGATGACCGTCACCCTCGCAGCCACGCCCGAACAGGCCTCCGCGGTGGAATTCGCCAGCGCACGCGGGACCATCGGCATCGTCGTCCGCGCAGAGGACGACGGCACGACCGCTGCAGCCGCCGCACCTGCACCGGCAACGCCCGCAGCGGGGGCGCAACCCGCAGCGCCGGCGGCAGCAGGCTCCTCCGGCTCGCAGACGTGGGACGTGCTGGTGATCCGTGGCAAGGACACCGAGCGCCACTCGTTCTCCAATTCGAAGAAGCCGAAGACTCCGTGATCCACTCCGAATCCAGGACACGCCACCGATGATCTCCAGAGACAACGCATCGCTCATCGCCATTGCCGCGACGCTCGCGCTCCCGTCGCTGTCGTCGTTCGCGGCGGGCCAGGCGGCAACCAACCAGGATCTTCCGCCGCAGCAGGTTCCGGCACAGGACCCCGACGACATCGACGTCGTGGCCGGCTCCTCCACGATGATCTCGATGCCGAGCCGCATCGAGCGCGTGGTGGTGTCCGACCCGGCCATCGCCGACGCCCGCCCGGTCTCGGCGCAGGAAGTGGTCCTCCTCGGCCGCAGCCCCGGCACCGCAGACATCGTCTTCCGCCTCGAGAACGGCCAGACCGTGACGCGGCACCTCCAGGTGGGCCTTGACGAAGACCAGCTCTCGGATCGCCTCCGCCAGTTCTTCGGCGTGGACCTCGAGGCACGGAACGTCGGCGGCACCGTGGTGCTGCGCGGCGTGATGCCCAACCTCGCCACCGCCGAGCGCGTGCGCGCCTACATGCAGTCGACCAACATGAAGTGGGTCGACGTCACGAAGATCGCCGGCGTGCAGCAGGTGCAGCTGCGCGTGCGCATTGCCGAGGCAAGCCGCACCGCGCTGCGCGAACTCGCCGTGGGCGGCGTGATCGGCGGCAACTCGGTGTTCGGCGGCTTCCAGCCCCCGGGCGGCACGCCGTTCCAGAAGGTGAGCATCTCGCCGACGGACGGTGCCCCGGTGAACGATCCCAACTTCCAGTTCGACAAGTTTCCGGTGGCAGGCACCTCCACGCTCTTCATGGGAATCACCGGCGCGGATCTCGAGATCTTCCTCCACGCGCTGAGCGAGAACCGCTACGTGCGCCTGCTGGCGGAGCCGAACCTGGTGGCGATCAGCGGCGAGAGCGCCACCTTCCTGGTGGGCGGCGAGTTCCCCATCCCCGTCGTGCAGGGCTCCGTGGTCGGTGGCGGCAGCACCGTGACGGTGCTGTACAAGGAGTTCGGCATCCGACTGAACTTCCGCCCCGAGGTCCTCGGCGACGGCAAGATCCGCCTGGAAGTGGCGCCGGAAGTGAGCGAGCTCAGCGAGATCGGCAAGGTCAACGTCAACGGCTTCGCCATCCCGGGGCTCTCCACGCGGCGCTCCAGCACCACGGTGGAGCTCGCCAGCGGGCAGTCGTTCGCCACGGCGGGCCTCCTCCGCAGCCTCGACCAGGCGACGGTCTCGCGCGTCCCGGTGCTCGGCGACCTGCCGATCCTCGGGCCGCTCTTCCGCAGCGTGCGCTACGAGCAGGCGCAGACCGAGCTGGTGGTGATGGTCACCGCGGAAGTGGTGGAGCCGCTCTACGACGGCATGGATCGCCCCATGCCCGGCGACCTGCACGAGACGCCCAACGACTGGGAGCTCTTCGTGAAGGGCCAGATCAGCGGCGCCGTGCCGGTGGGAAGCCCGGTGGCACGACTGAAGAACCTCGGCCTCGAGAACCTTCGCGGGCCCGGCGCATGGCGCCGCCCCGACGCAACGCGCGTGGCCGCCGCCGATCCGATGCCGAGCACGGACTCCGCGGCTGCGCCCGCAGCGGACGCCTCCACGACTCCCGCACCGGTGGCGGCCCCTGCCCCCGCACCGGCCGCCGCCGAGGCAGCAGCGCCGTGACCGGCGGAACGGACCAATCCTTGGACCAGATCCGCCGCGAACTGCACGAGCGACTGCTGGCCACGCTCGACTTCGCCGCCGCCAGCGTCATGAAGCGCGAGCAGCTGGTGGCGCAGTGCGATGCACGCGTGCGCGAGCTCATCGACCAGTCCGGCAAGACCGTGCCTGCGGAGATGCGCGCACAGCTGGTTCGTGGCGTGCTCGACGACGTCTTCGGCCTCGGGCCGCTCGAGCCGCTCTTCGCCGACGGCGAGATCACCGACATCCTGGTGGTGAGCCCGGACCGCGTCTTCGTGGAGCGCCGCGGCCAGCTCCGCCAGAGCGATGCCCGCTTCCGCGACAACGCGCACCTCCTGCACATCATCCATCGGATCGTCCGCAACGCCGGCCGCCGCATCGACGAGCGCTCCCCCATGGTGGACGCGCGCCTCGCGGACGGCTCGCGCGTCAATGCCATCATCCCGCCGCTGGCGGTCGACGGGCCGCAGCTCAGCATCCGCCGCTTCCCGGAGCGCGCACTCGACCTCGATCGCCTCGTCGGCTTCGGCACGCTGGCGCCGGCCACCGCGGAACTCCTGCGCGCTGCCGTGGCGGGTCGCCTGAACATCATCTTCTCGGGAGGCGCGGGCGTCGGCAAGACCACGCTCCTCAACGCCGCGTCCGCCTCGCTCGGGCCGCACGAGCGCGTCATCACCATCGAGGATGCCGCCGAGCTCCGGCTCGAGGGCTCGCACATCGTGCGGCTCGAGACGCGTTCCGCCAACGTCGAGGGCATCGGTGCGGTGGAGCCGCGCGACCTCCTGCGCAACGCGCTCCGCATGCGCCCGGACCGCATCATCGTCGGCGAGTGCCGCGGCGCCGAGGCGTTCGACATGATGCAGGCCATGAACACCGGCCACGAGGGGTCCATGACGACCCTCCACTCCAACAGCGCGCGCGACGCCATCTACCGGCTCGAGTCCATGCTCGCCATGGGCGGCGTGGACATGCCCATCCGCGTCCTGCGCGACTACGTGGCATCCGCCATCGACATGGTGGTGCACCTGATGCGCCTCCCCGACGGCCGGCGCGTCATCGGCGAGGTCCTCGAGGTGGGCGAGGCCGGCGACGAAGGCCTGCGCATGCAGCCGATCCACCGCTACCGCGTCACGGGCGGCCACGAGGGCCGCACCGACGGGTTCTTCGAATCCACCGGTGTGCGGCCTGCGTTCCTCGAGTACCTCGAATCACGCGGCATCCGCATCGACCCGCGCGCCTTCGTCGCCGGCAAGCTCGACGAGGGCGCGGCCAGTTGATCGCGGCCACCGGATCGGCCTCGTGGCTCCCTGCCGTTGCGGCAATCGCCGTCGCGGTGACGGTGTTCGTGATCGCCAACCGAAAGGCCTCCGCGGAGGCAGCAGCGGCCGCGACGCCCGCGCTGCCGCCGGCACCCACGCCGGCACCCACGCCGGCCGCCGATGCGCTGGGTCGCAGCGCACTCCCGCTGCAAGGGCCGACGCTCGGCGTCATCGGCATCGTGATCGCCGGCGCGCTCTGGATCCTGGCCAACCGCTTCGGGCTGGCGCTCGGCTTCCTCGGCGTCTGGTACACGGCGCTGACGATCCTGCGCGCCCGCGCGCGGTCCAAGCAGGAGATCGCCGAGGAAGGCCACGCGCTCGCCGCGATCCACATCGCCAGCCGTGCGCTGCGTGCGGGCATCCCGGTTTCGGGCATGATCGACATCCTTTCCAAGGATGCTCGCGGCCAGGCGGGCAGCGCCTTCCGCGAGATCAAGCAGCGCGAGGAACTCGGCGAGGAGATGACCGACTCGGTGCAGCGCGTGCTCGTGAAGTCCAGCCAGCCTGCGCTGCGTGCGTTCGGGCTGGTGCTCCTGGTGCAGCTGACCGCCGGAGGCAACATCGCGGAAACCGCGGACCGACTGGCCAAGTCGCTGGTGGAGCGCGGACGCATCCGACGCCGTGCCCGGACCATCCTCACCTATGGACGCACCGCGGCCATCGTCCTCGCCATCCTGCCCGCCGTGGTGGTGCCGATCCTCTGCGTCAACCTCGAGGGCTACGCGAGCTTCGTCTTCGACCGGCCCGCGGGCAACCTGCTGCTGGCCATCTGCACGGTGCTGGTGGCCGGTGGCATGAGCATCGTCCATCGACTCACCCAGATCGAGCTCGCTCGCCCCCGGAGGTCCGCATGAACCTCGGAGCCGCATGCGCGGGCGCGGCGGCAGTCCTCGCCCTCTCGGCGTGGATGCTGAAGCAGGCGCCCAAGTCAACGGAGGGCACGACCGCCAGCGCCATCCCGGGCTGGTACCGCAAGCGCCTTGCCGCGGCCGGCCTCTCGGAGGGTGCGCAGCAGAACTGGTTTGCGGCACTGCACGCCTCGGCCATCGCCACGGGCGCCCTCGGGGGCCTGTGGATCACCGGCGGCGGCGACACGCTTTCGACCGCCATGCTCATCGTGGGCGCGCTGGGCGCGTACGCGGGATGGTGGGCCCCGGCATCCTGGCTCGATGCCAGGGGCGTGCAGCGCCGCGTCGAGCTGACCACCGACTTCCCCATCATGCTCGACCTGGTGGAACTCTCGCTGCAGGGCGGCCTCGGCCTCCACGCATCGTGGATGGCGGTCTGCGAGAACCTGTCCGGCTCAAGCGATGCCATGTCCGAGGAGATGCGGCGCGTCGACCTCGAGGTGGCGTTCGGGGCCACGTGGACGCAGGCGCTCGCGGCCGCGGCGGAACGCACCGGCGTGCAGGAGTTCGATGCGCTCGGGTCGCTCCTCGCGCAGACCGAGCGCTTCGGCACCGAGGTCGCGCAGATGGTCAAGGTGATGTCGGACTCGCTGCGGAACGAGCAGATCGAGGGCCTGGAGGAACGCGCGCACCGCGCGTCGGTCCTGATGGTGTTCGTGCTTGCAGGGATGCTGCTTCCCGCCACGTTGCTGGTCATGATGGTGCCCGTGCTCACTATGATGCTCGAGAGTTTGGGCAAGGCGAACGCGAACTGAACCCACACTGATCCGGCGGCCACCGCCGGACGCAAGGACACGCCGATGAAATCAGGTCATCAATCAGCTTCTGCCTGCACAGCTTCTGCCTCCACCCGGATGACGGCCGTGTCGGCACTTCGCAGTTCCCTGCACGTGCAGTGCGGCCTGGCCATCCTGTGCCTCGCGATGCTCGCGCCCGTCGGCTGCAGTTCTGAGCCCAAGAAGGATCCCGATCGCCGCGAACTCGCCGACGACAAGCAGTACGAACTCGACCAGCAGTTCGTGCGGGAGCCGTTCACCGACCAGATGCGCCTCGGCGTCATCCGGCAGCGCAGCCTCGGCGAGGAGCATTTCCTTCCCGGCTCGTCCTCGCTTTCGCCCCTCGGCCGCCGCGACCTCACCATCCTTGCGGAGGCGCTCCGCGATGACGGCGGCAGCATCGCCGTCCGTCGCGGGCAGGCCGACGACGCCCTCTACGACGCACGCATCGGCGAGGTGCGCAGGCGCTTGGAGGCGACGGGCATCGCCCGCGCGCGCATCGTGCTGAACCAGGCCCCGGCCGGCGGAACGGGCGTTGCCACCTCGGCCGCGTTCCTCATCCGCGAGAAGATCAACAGCGTCCCGCTGCCGCAGGGCCAGCCTCAGGAGCTCAATCCCAGGGACGTGAACGGTTCGTCGAACGGAGGCATGCCATGAGCCACCCCAATCTTCGTGCTGCATGCACCGCTCGATCGCTCGCGATCGTGATTGCCGCCCTGTCCCTCGCCGGCTGCCAGAGCGGCCAGGACAAGGACAAGGAGAAGGACTGGTTCGATGGCGGCCCGATGCAGCTCGCATCGCCCGACACCATGCAGCTGACCGCCCGTGTCCTGGCCGCCAAGGGCAAGACCGAGCAGGCGGGCTACCTGATCGAGCGCATGTACCAGCAGTACCCCGACAACCTCGGGACCTACTCCGAGGGCGCGGAAGTGCTGCTCATCGAGGGTCGCATCACCGACGCCATCCAGTGGATCGACCGCGGGCTGGTGCGGTTCCCGGACAACCCGATCCTCCTCAACAACCGGGGCCTGTGCCACCTGCTCGACGCCGACCTGGCCGCGGCGGACAAGGATTTCAAGGCGGCCTACGCCAAGGATCCCTCGGACGCGGACTACGTCTCCAACCTGGCATTGACCCGTGCCCTCTCCGGCGACGACGCCGAGGCGCGGAAGCTCTGGGAGCGCGTCATCCCGCAGGCGGACGTCGACGCCAACATGAAGATGGCCATTGCGGCGCGGCCGAAGTTCAGCAAGTCCAAGTGAGTTGGCCTGCCGGGCTCGATGTTATCGGTCTTTCAGAGGCCGAAATCAGGTCAAAGTGCGGCAATCGCGGGCATTCCACGCCTGCAGGCCTCGCATTCCACGATGGACGGACTATCTTCCCGCTGACTCCACTGCGTCCGATGTCGTTCGTGTGGTTTCGCACTACAACGGGCACAGCCCACCGAAGTTAAAGGATTTACAACATGAACATCAAGAACATCGTCGCCAACTTCATCTCGGACGAGCGCGGCGTGGAGAGCATGGAGTTCGGCGTGGGTGGCATCATCGTCGCCGGTGGCGCCGTGAAGGGCCTGACCGACACCAAGGAAATCATCCAGGAAAAGAACCAGGCCATGCTCGACAAGCTCGGCGAGTCCGGCATCGACTGAGCCAGAGCGGTCGGTATTCCGACCCTCGGTCCCATGCCAGTATTCCCGAGGTCCCGTCTTTGGACGGGACCTCGGTTTTTTTCACGCCGTTGTGTCACGCCAGCCAAGGATGCACAGCCGCTTCTGGCAGCCAAGGCACATGGCCTGCAGTTCATGAAGTCCGATATCTGGAAAACTTTTGCGAATTGCGCTCAAGCGGGTTCACACGGTGCTTGACCTCGCGTGCGGTCGGGCTAGAATTCCGATGTCGTCCGAAGGTCGGCGGCAAATTCGAAGTGAGGCCCGCAACACAGCGTGCGGGCCCTAGATTGAAAGTGACTACACACATGATCAAGAACATCATTGCGAACTTCATCTCGGACGAGCGCGGCGTTGAGAGCATGGAATTCGGCGTTGGCGGCATCATCGTCGCTGGCGGCGCGGTGAAGGGCCTGACCGACACCAAGGAAATCATCCAGGACAAGAACCAGGCCATGCTCGACAAGCTCGGCGAGTCCAGCATCGACTAAGCCAACCGGCTCGGTCTGCTGAATCCAGAGCCAGCCCTGATATTCCCCACCGCCCCGTCAGTCATGACGGGGCGGTGGTGCTTTCGCGCCACGGCGACCCCCGGCCTCCCCCGGTAGCCCTGCCCCCAGTTCCGCGCCGCCCCCGGGGCCCCATAGACTGCCCACCCCATGTTCAGCACCCTCTCGATCGGTTCCGCCCGCTCGCACGTCACGGTTGTCGGCGTCACCTCCGACGGCAAGACCGTCCCAGCCGCGTACGCCAAGATCCAGGCCGTCTCCGACGCCCTGGACACCCCCGGTTTCAGCGGCGAGAACGGCGAAGTACTTGCCGCCGGCGCCAAGCACGTCCTGCTGGGGCTCGGCGAGCCCGGATCCGTGACCCCGGCGTCGGTCCGGACGGCAGCCGCCAAGCTGATCAAGGCCCTGGACCGCCGCGGCGACAAGGGAATCTCCGTCGACCTGTCGGCCGGCTTCCCCAAGAAGCGGGCCGAAGTCGAGGCCCTCGGCCGCGCCTTCGCGGAAGGCCTGGCCATGGCCAACTGGCGCGTGGACCGCTTCGACGGTGCGGCCAGCCGCAAGGCCGAGCGCGGTGGTGCCCTGGCGGTGGACTCGTCGGACGCGGATTTCCGCGACGGGCTGCGCCGCGGCCTCCTCCTTGGCGGAGCCGTGAACTATGCCCGGGGCATCGGCGCCACCCCCCCGAACATCTGCAACCCCGCCTGGGTGGCCGCGCAGGCCAAGAAGCTGGCCCGGGAGACCGGCCTCAAGTGCACGGTCATCGATCACGAGAAGGCCAGGAAGATGGGCATGGGCGGCCTGGCCACCGTGGGCCATGGCAGCGACTCCAAGAGCTGCCTCATCCACCTGGCACACGTTCCGAAGAAGCGCTCGCGCGGCGCCAAGGGCAAGCGCCTGGTGCTGGTGGGCAAGACCCTCACCTATGACACCGGCGGCTACAGCCTGAAGGTGAACAACGGCATGAAGGGCATGAAGTACGACAAGCTCGGCGGCTGCGCCGTGCTCGGCGCCATGAAGGCCATCGCCGAGATGGACCTGCCCATCGAGGTGCACGCGCTGCTGGCCGCCGCCGAGAACATGGTCTCGGGCGACAGCATGCGCCCCGACGACATCATCACCATGTACAACGGCGTGACGGTCGAGATCACCAACACCGACGCCGAAGGGCGCCTGGTGCTGGCCGATGCGCTCACCTACGCCGAGGAAGAGCTGGAAGCCACGGCCATCGTCGACGTGGCCACGCTCACCGGCGGCGTGGTGGTGGCGCTCGGTCACTTCTGCGCGGGCTGGTTCTGCAACGACGAGGCCCTCACCACGGGCATCGAGGCCGCCAGCGCGCAGAGCGGCGAGAAGCTCTGGAAGCTCCCGCTCTGGAAGGAGCACAAGGACTTCATGCGCGGCCAGCACGCGGACCTCATCAATTCCAACCCCGCCCGCAGCGCGCACCCGATCCAGGGCGCGGCGTTCCTCAGCTACTTCGTCGACGAGAAGACGCCGTGGGCGCACATCGACATCGCGGGCGTGGGCAACGTGGACAGCCCGAACGACCTGTGCGTGGCCGGCCCCACCGGCTGGGGCGTGCGCCTGCTGACGGACTGGGTGGACGGCGAGACGCGCTAAATAGGTGCCGTGTTAAAGCGGCACCTATTTCAGGCAATCGCCGGCAGCTGACGCAAGCATGTAAGAGAAATAGGTGCCGCTTTAACACGGCACCTATTTAGCCTTACTTGCTCGGCGCGCGGCCTTCCTCGATCTCGTGGATCTTGTGGATCCGGCGCTCGTGGCGGCCGCCCTCGAAGTTGGTCTTCATGAACGTGTCCACGATGCGCTTGGCAAGCGTGGTCCCGGTCAGGTCGGCGCTCAGGCAGAGGACGTTGGCGTTGTTGTGCGTGCGGCTCAGCTGGGCGCTCAGTTCCTCCTGGGCCAGCGCGGCCAGGACGCCCTTGACCTTGTTGGCCGCGATGCACATGCCGATGCCGGTGCCGCACATCAGGATGCCGCGGTCAGCCTGGCCGTCGGCCACGGCGCGAGCCACCAGGTACGCCACATCCGGGTAGTCGCACAT
>CAMBSR010000079.1 GCA_945870475.1 Phycisphaera mikurensis NBRC 102666 | reverse complement strand
CGCCAGGATCGCGCCAACCATCGGATCACGGCCCTTGAGGGCGCGATCGGACTGCTGCGCGGCGCGCAGTGCGAAGGCCAGCGCATCGGGATCGCCGGGGATGACGTTGGCGATGGTCCACGCGATGCCGGCCGGTTGCTTCAGGTTCGCCGGCGCGCGCAGGATCTCCTCGCCCACCTTCAGCGCGTCCGGTACGCGCTTGGCACCGAGAAGGAGCGAGAAGCGTCGCCCGGCGCACATCTGCTTCTGCGCGGGGAGCGCGCTGTCGCAGGAACTGTCGAGCGCACGGAGCGCCTCGTCATAACGGCCGTCCTTCGCCAGGTCGTCGATGCGCGCCATCTGCGCTTCCCAGAGGCGCTGCTGCTCGGCGGCACGCTTGGCCGCAGCGAGGTCCCATCGCTCCTCGACCACTTCGGGCACCACCTCGCCAAGGTCCATCGGTGCTCCGCGCCACTGGACCACGCCTCCGCGCACCACGAACGCCGCAGGCAGCGTCGGCCATGACCCCCGCCCGAAGACCGTCTGCAGCGCGTTCCGCAGCGGGTCCGCTGCCATCACGAAGCTGAGCTTCGGCGCCCAGTCCGGCGATGAGGCGAACTCGCGCACGATCGACACCGGCTCGTCGCTGATCGCCACCACGCCAACCTTCTTGCCGAAGCGCTGCGCCAATCCATCCATCACGGGCAGCGCCTGGCGGCTGGGGGCGTCGGACGAGTTCATGAACACGAGGACGTACGTCACGCCCACCTCGCGGAACGTTGGCAGGTGGCCGCGCACGGCCGTCGCCAGGATGGGGCCGGGGAGCTGGTCACCGATCCCGGGGCCGGAATCGAGCAGCGCAGCGGCTGCCGTCGGCCGGGCGCCAGGAGCCGGGAGGGCGGCGGCCAATGCCCCTGCCGTCGGCGCGCCGCCCGCGGCGATGGAAACCCCGAGGACAGCGCGAAATGCATGGAAACTGGCGTGGAAGGGCATCCGGCCGAGTCTATCGGACATGACCGGAGTGCCCCCGGACCATCGCCCGGGCCTCGCTGCTCCGCGCCATCTTTTCCAATTCCGTTTGCCTCCCCGGCAACGCGGGCTACCTTTCAGGCCATCAGGGAGGGACCATCGCCCACCTCGGGCGACGCTGGCCGGAAACGGCCGCCACCGAGGCCGCCGAGTCCCCTGAGAAGGATCCGCGGATTGAATTCGGGGCGCGACCCGCCGTCGCGCCCCGGTTCATTTTTCAGTCCTTGCGGGCCAATCTTGCGGTCCATCCTTGCGGCCCGTCCTCGCGGCCCGTCCTCGCGGCCCGTCCTTGCAGAATGCCGGCCGTCGCGCACGATGCTCAGCTGCACGGACCCCAGTTGCCGAGCATGACGCCGAGGTCGCTGCCGTTCACCACGCCGTCGCCGTTGATGTCGCCGCTGCCGGTGCCGTTGAAGTTGCCGAGCAGGGTGCCGAGGTCGGCGCCGTCCACGGTCCCGGAGCAATCGAGGTCGGAGGGGCACGGGGTGATGGTCACCGGCGCAATCCAGCGGAAGCTGGCGAGCGGGCTGACCTGGTTGACGATGGTGCGGAGCTGGCCGGTGGACAGGTTGTAGGCCTGCACCTGGGTGCCCCCCGAGAGCAGGATCTCGCCGTTGCCCAGCGGATGGACGCCGCGTCCGGTTGGCGTGCTGTACAGGCCCTGCAGTTCGCCGGTGGGGCTGAAGAACGCGATGCCCGCGTTGCCAGAGAAGAACTGCGCGACCACGGTGCCGTCGGCCAGCTTGTTGATCTGCTGCGGGCTCTGCATGGAGACGCCGCCCTGACCGAAGGCGTAGAACGGCGCGGACGCGGCGCAGTTGAGCGGCGCGAACTCCAGGTTGCTGTCCTGGATGTCGCCCACCAGGAATCCGCCGTTGTACGGGAACAGCGACCACGTCTTGCCGAAGGTCGAGCTGGCGCAGACCTCCTGCAGGCCGGTGCCGTCGTAATTCATGGACCAGATGGCGTTCCTGCCGTTCGTGCCCGTCTCGAACGCGGCATCGAAGAGGCGGATGAACCACACCTTGCCGTAGGCCATGCAGATGCCCTCCGGGTTGCAGACGCCGTCCGAGGGGCCGGCAAGCGTGCGGATGTACTGCCCGCAGCGCGAGTACTCGCGCACCGCGTCGTCGGCGCTGCAGTTCTGGTCCGTGCCGACGTCCGCCATCAGGATCGTGCCCTGCGGCGTCTGCGCCACCTGGATGACCTGCTTCATGCGGCCGTCGTTGGGGATGTAATTGTTCGAGACCAGCGAACCGTCGTACGCACTGAACGCCCAGATCTTGTCCCTCGAGGTGTCCGGGATGAGAAGCAGGTTCTCCGCGGCCGCCGGGGCGGCGAGCAGGAGGGCAGCAACGAGGGCGTGCGCGGTGTGGGCCTGAAGCATCAGGTGATTGTGACCCGGAGTGCAGGTCCGGACAAGCCCGGAAATGCCCCGATCGTTCAGATCCGGAAGGAATTTCCCATGAAGTTCCGCCCCGTTTCCGAGAACAACCGCTTCCAGTCCTACCTTCGGCGCCGCAAGGACATCCGCGGCTCGGCCGCAGGGGAATGAAATGGACACCAAGGGAACGAAGGAACGGGCCGCGCTCGGCGCGGCAGTGGCGATCGCATGCATGGCGACCGGCGGTCCGGCGCACGCGGGGCTCGCGAAGGGGGCCGATGGCGCACCCGCGCCGATGTTCCGCATCTCGGAACTGCGCGTCGACCAGCAAGGCGCGGACACGGACGAGTACGTGGAGATCCTCGGGCAGGCGGGTTCGTCGCTCGCCGGGTGCTGGTTCATCGCCATCGGCGACAGCGGCACGGATCCGGGCGGCGTGGTGGAGATGGCCATCGACCTGTCGGCGTGGTCGCTCGGCTCCAACGGCCGGTTCGTCGCGCACGAGGCGACGTTCGGCGGCACTGCGTTCGATGGCCGCACGCTCACGGCGGATCCCGCCGGAGCGCACGCGGTGATCGGCACCGGTGACTCGCTCAACTTCGAGAACTCGGACTCGGTGACGTACATGCTGGTGCGCTCGTTCAGCGGCACCGTCGGCATGGACCTCGACGCGGGCAACGACGGCACGCTCGACGCGATGCCGTGGAAGGAGCTGCTCGATTCCGTGGCGTTCGTGCGATCGAACTCCACCGACCCCGTCTACGCGGCGGTCCGCGTGGGGCCCGTCGACCTCACCGCCACGGGCGGCATGCCGCCGCACGCATGGTTCGACGGCAACGGATGGCAGGCGGGCGAGTACGCGAGCTGGATGCGCGACACGCCCGGCGGCGGGCCCGCCGTGCCGGCACCAGGCGCCGTGGCCACCGTGTCGGCGGCGCTCTGCATGTGCATCGGTCGCGGCCGGCAGCGTCGGTGACCCACGGCGCGCGCGATGTTCACGGCGTGGCAGCTGCGGGCGGTGCCGGCTTCGGGCCGGTGCCGTCCGCGGCGCGCACCTGCTCCTCGATCATCGGTTCGAGGATCTCGAGGGTGCGCATCGCGAATCCGGTGGCGTAGGCGAATCCGTACCCGTACAGCGGGTAGTCGAACCAGCTGCCGTCGCGGTTCTGGTCGATCGCCATCTGCTCGGCCAGCCAGCGAACCAGGAGGTCGCGGCGCTCGCCGGGCGGGCAGAGCTGCAATACGCGCGCGCAGTAGTAGTGGCCGAAGAAGTAGTAGTAGCCCGAGTTGCGGTAGTACGCCTCGTGCGGCATCACGCGCCCGCGCGCGATCTCGATGTAGTGGTGCCGCTCGCGCAGCAGCTCGACGCCGCGCAGCAGCACCTCGCCGTCCATGCCGGGCTGCCCGGTGCGCATCAGCGCCACGTTGCACACCTGGAGGCGACCGCTCGCGCCGGAGACCTTGTTGTAGTCGGCCGCAACCGTCAGCTCCGCGTAGGTGCCGTACGCGAACGCGCCGCTCGGGATGCGCATCCTCCCGATGCAGAAGACCGCGTCCTCGACCGTACCCTTCGGGACCACCGCGCCCTGCGCGCGCGCGTTGAGGAGCGACTCCACCATCGCCGCGGTGTTGAAGCTGGTGCTCTGCTCGCCGCTCGGGTTCTGGCCGACGTGGTTGAAGTCGTAGTACGCCCAGCCGCCCTCGGCGCTCTGCTCGCGCCGCGCCACTTCCACCTCGCGGTCCATGATCCCGCGCCACGCCGCATGCTTCTCGGCAAGCGTGGGATCGGCCAGCAGCGCCGCCGCAAGCTCCAGCAGGTAGGTGTGCGTCCAGACGCTGTAGAAGGTGTTGCCGGAGGCGCGTCCTACCTCGCCCTGCTGCTCGAGCCACGCCAGCCCGCGAATCAGCGCGCGTCGCGCCGCCGGGTCGGTGCGCGCCGGGGCCAGGAGCGACCAGCAGACCAGTGCGGTGGTGGAGGTGTGGAACGCACGATGGCTTGCCTGGGTGTCCAGGTAGATCTCGCGGGCACGCGGGCTCTCGAAGGTGCCGAAGCCGCCTTCCGGCTGCTGGTTCGCGAGCTCCCACGCCAACCCCTTGGCACGCGCAGCGCGCGTGCGCGCGAGCGACTTCGCGGGGTCAGGCACGGGGCGCAGCGCGGGCGGCGTGGCGGTGGTTGCCTGCCGCTGCGCCGGTGCCGCGGCGGGGCCGGGTTCCTTTGCAGGGGCCGACGCGGCCGACGTACCGACACCCGCCGGCTGACCCTGCGCAGCCGTCGATGCCGGCGGCGATGCGCAACCGGCGAGCACGGCCACGCAGGCCGTCGCCACGGATCGCCAGACGCAGTACACGCGCTGGTGCGACGACTCACGCATCGGGCATCACGACCTGTTCGCCTGCCTGCAGCCCGGAGATCACCTCGGACTTCGTGCCGTCGGTCGCGCCGATGCGCACCTCGCGCTCGGACTCCTTGCCGTCCGCCATCACCTTCACGGTGAAGCGACCGCGCTCCTGCTTGACCGCCTTGGAAGGCACCAGCACGCGGTCGGCGAGCTTGCCTCGCACCTCCAGGCGTGCCTCGATGCCGGGGAGCACCGATCCGTCGAAACCGCGCAGCGTGGCGGTGAACGGGAACGCGGCACCGTCGCCTTCCGGCGCACCGACCGCCACCAGCTCGTCGATCACCGCCTCGGCACGCACCTCGGGCCGCGCGGGGAACCACGCCTGCACCACGTCGCCCTGCTTGAGGACGCGCAGCGCATCGGCGTTCATGGTGCCGCGCACGCGCAGCGTGGAGAGATCCACCACCGAGGCCATTTCCTGCCGCGGCTGGAGCACGTCGCCGGAGTCTTTCAGGCGCATCACCAGGTAGCCGTCGCCCGGCGCCTTCACGGTCAGTCGCTTCGCGTCGCCTTCCATCTTCTCGAGCCGACGGTCGAGGTCGCGCAGGCTGCGCTCGCCCGCCGCCATCTCCAGTTCCGCCTTGATCTCGCCGAGCCGCTGCTGGAGCTGCGCGGACTCGAGCTCGAGCCTCGAGTACTTCGCCTGGTCCGCCACGCGACGCGAGTCGTTCGGCGCGCGCACCGCCTTGAAGATCTCGTTGTCGCGCTTGGCGTACTTGGTGTAGATCTCGCCGCGCTCCACGCCGCGGCGCGCGCGGTCGAGGACGATGTCCTTGGTCTCGCTCTGGAGCGACGTGCCCGCGTACATCTTCTCCAGCTGGGTGAGCTCGTCACGGCTGTCGCGCAGGCCGTCCAGGCTTCCCTTCAGCGAAAGGTCCGCCATCTCGAGCGCCTTGGCAGCCTCGTAGTCGCGGTGCAGTTCCAGCGCCTGGGCCGCAAGCTCCGCCGCAAGCGTGGCGCGCTCCACGCCGGCCACGGACTGGCGGGCCTGCATCGCGCGCTCCTGCTTCTGCATCTCGAAGCGCTTGTGCGCCTCGGCCACCGAGGTGCGCAGGTCGTCGAGGCCACGCTCGAACTCCTTGCCCTCGAGCGTCGCCACCGTCTCGCCGGCGCGCACCGGGCCGCTGCGGCGCACCACTTCCTTGACGGACACCTGGCCACCGAACGCCTCGAGCTCCAGCCGCACGTCGTCGGAGCGTGACGACTCCACGCGTCCCGGGCGCTCCACCGCGATCTCCAGCGTCCCGCGCTCCACCGCGGCCGTCTTGGGCACCTTCACTGCGGGTGCCGCCGGGGCCTCGGCCGCGGGGGTCTGCGGCGCCGATGCCGGCGGATCGAATGACGCGTGAACAAGGACGGCGGCTGCGCCGTAGGAGGCTGCAGCGGTGACGACGATGGCGGCAATCTTGCTCATGGAGCAAACCTTACCGGAACACGGCCGTTCGGTTCCGCGTGCCAGAGCGCCTTTCCGTCGGGCCGAGCGACCGCCGCCCTCGCTTTCGCCCGCAATGCTGCTACAGTGAAATGACCGATGCGCTCGCGCCTCCACCAGTTCCTCGCCACGTTCATGGCATGCTGGATGCCATTCTGCTGCTGCCAGGTGCGTGCGGCGGCGGCGGTGGTGGCGCATGCGGGGCACTCGACCACCGCCTCGGAACACGCCGACGACTCCACCACCCCGCCCTGCTGCCGCGCCAAGGCCTCGAACGACACGGCGCCCGCCGCATCCGACCACCATGCGTCGGGCGGCTGCTGCGACGATGACGATTCCGCGGACACGGCCCACGGCAAGCCCAAGGGCACCTGCTGCGTCTCCTGCAAGGAGCGCGTGCTGCCCCCGGCGCCCGTCACCATCGACCATGACGAGGTCGGCGAGTTCGACTTCGTCTCCACCGTGGTGCTCGCCGATGCCGCGTTCGGCCTCGACCCCTCCGCGGCTGCCCTGCTCGCGCGCCGCGACACCGGCCCGCCGCGCGCCCCCGCCGGCCGCCAGGCGCTTGCCCTCCATTCCACGCTCGTGATCTGAACCTGCGGATGCCCGTCAGCGCGGCGCGTGCCGCGCGTGCTTTGCATTTCGCATGGAGCAGGTCATGAACGCAGCATTCCCGCAGACATCCCGATTCCCCGTCGCCACCTTCGTGGCCATCACGGCGTTCGCATTGCTCGCCGCCGGTTGCGCCACCCAGCCCGGCAAGACCATCGCCGAGACCGTCCCCGCGCTCGATGCGCGCATCGGCACCAAGGATGGCACGCTCGACGGCACCTTCGAGTCCCCCTGGTCCGAGCAGAGCGCCGCGTGGGACGGCACCTCACCGCTCACCGCCGAGGCCGCCGTCCGCTGCGCGCTTGCCAACAACCGCCAGCTGCGCCGCACGCTGGTGGAGGTGGACCGCCGCCGCGCCCTGATGCAGGATTCGCAGCTGCCGCCGAACCCCACCCTCAACCTGGCCGTCGGCGCACCGCTCTCCATGGGCACCGTGCCCATCATCGCCATGCTCGCGCAGCAGGTCGACTGGCTGTGGAAGCGCGACGCGCTCGTCGGCGACGCCGATGCCCAGCTGCGCATGCTCCTCTTCGAGGCCGCCGCGACCATCGTCTCCACCACCGTGGAGGCGCGGGCCGCGTACATCGATTCCGCCGCGGCGCTCGAACTCGCCGAACTGGCGCAGCGCGACGCACTGGTGGCTGCGCGTGTCCTGCGCGCCGAGGAATCCGGGCTCGCCGCCGGCGAGACCCGCGCCGCGGTGGTGAACCAGGCGCGCATGAACGATGCCGAGGCGTCGAACCGCGTCATGGAGGCGCAGACCGGCCTGGTGGCCGCCAAGACCCGTCTGCTGGAAGCCATCGGCCGCGGCGACCACGGCCTGGCATGGACCACCGCAGACATCACCGCCAACGCCGCACGCGCCGCGTGTGGCGTGGCCATGCCGCCGCAGCCCGAGGACGACGCCGCCCTCCACGCACTGGTGCGCGAGCGGCGGCTCGACCTGCGCGCCGCGGCCGCGCGCGTCGAGGGCATGGAAGCACGCGTCTCGCTCGCCATGGCCGGACGCTGGCCCACCCTGATGCTCGGCGGCGGCTGGGAGCGCGACATGGAAGGGGACGAAGCCGCCATGGTGGAGATCCAATCCACGATCCCCGTCTTCAACCAGGGCCGCTTCCGCGTGGATGCGGCGACCGCCGACCTCGAGATCGCCCGCATCGAGGAAGACCGCCTCTGGCAGCGCGCGGTGATCGACGCGCGGCGCGCGCTTGCCGGCGTCGCCGCCGCCGAACACCACGTCGCCAGCCTGCGCGACACCACGCTCGCGAGCTTCGACGCAAACCAGCGGATCATCGCCGAGGGCGTGCGCGCCGGCGAGCGCCCCGCGGTCGAGCTCTGGAAGAGCGAGCACCAGGAAAACCACGTCCGCATCCAGCTTGCCCGCGCACAGCGCGATCGCGCGCTCTCCGCGCTTGCCTTCGAGCGCGCGCTTGCCGGCGCGCGCCTGCCGTCGATGGGCCTCGGAAACTCGGCCGCCGGCGGAATGGGCGGCAGCGGCATGGGCGGCGCGCCCACGGGCGGCGCCATGCCCGACTTCGAATTCACCGCACTGGAGCTCATGGAATGAACACGCAGATCCCCGCACCGCCCAAGCGCGTGCTCACCCGCTACGTCCTGCCCGTCACGCTGGTCGCCGGCGCGGCGGCCGCCCTCGCGTGGACCGGCTGGCGCAGCTTCCTTCCGGTGCCCACGGTGGAGGTCGTCCCCGTCTCGGTGCGCGCTGCCGCCGTGGCCGACGAAGCCGCCAACCAAGGCCAAGCCAAGTCACAGCCCGCCACCCACGAAGGCCCGCCCGTGCAGGCCCCGGGATGGATCGAGCCGTCGCCCTTCGCGGTGATGGTGCCGGCACTCACGCCCGGCATCGTCAAGCGCGTCGCCATCCTCGAAGGCGAGCGGGTGGAGGCCGGGCAGGTGCTCGTTGAGCTCGTCGACGACGAGCAGCGCATCGCGCTCAAGTTCGCCGAGGCCACGCTCGCCGAGGTGCGCGCCAAGCGCCGCGAGATGGAGGACGAGCTCGGCCGCAAGGCGAGGCTCGTCGAGAGCGGTGCCGCGAGCGCCGGCGAGGTGGCACGCCTGCGCCTGCGCATCGAGGCGATGACCGCCGCCGAGCAGGCCGCGGACGCGGAACGCCTGATGAAGGAACTCTCGCTCAGCCGTACCCAGGTCCGCGCGCCGATCGCCGGCGTCGTGCTCGCGCGCCTCGCCGTCCCCGGCATGGCGGCGGGTTCCATGCAGGACGGCAAGGCACTCGTCGAGCTCTACGACCCCGCGCAGCTCCAGGTGCGCGCCGACGTGCCGCTTGCCGACGCCGGACGCATCGCCATCGGCGACCGCGCCGAGATTGCGGTGGACGTCATGCCCGACCGCACCTTTCGCGGCGAGGTGATCCGCGTTGTGCAGCAGGCGGACATCGCCAAGAACACCGTGCAGGCCAAGGTGCGGCTCCTCGACCCCGCACCGCAGCTCAAGCCAGAGATGCTGGCGCGCGTCAAGCTCTTCCCGCAGGTCGCGGGCGAGGCCACGGCCGCAGCGTCCGGTCGCAGCACCATCTGGG
>CAMBSR010000078.1 GCA_945870475.1 Phycisphaera mikurensis NBRC 102666 | reverse complement strand
GCTCGCGCAGGCGCGCGCGGCAGCGCATGCGGAGTTCCTCGATGCGGTGGCGCAGGCGCTCCAGGAAGACCTCCGAGCCCTCCTTGCACCATGCCTCCACCACGTCGGCAGGGATCGGCTCGCCCACTTCCACTTCGAGGCGTCCGCGCAGGTGCGGCAGGCTGCTGCCGCGCGGCCACACGTCGTGCGCACCCTCGATGGCCATCGGGACGATGGTTGCCTTGGCGCGCCGCGCCAGGAGCGCCACGCCCGGCTTGAACGCCTTGGTGCAGCCGTCCTCGTTGCGCGTGCCCTCGGGGAACATGAAGACGGTGCGCCCCATCGCCAGCTGCTGGATCGCGGTACGCAGCGCGCCCATGTCGCCGGAGCCGCGCTCGATGGGCACGGCACCGAAGCCGCGGATGAGCATGCCGAACGGCTTGAAGCGGAACAGGCTCTCGCGCGCGATGATGGTGTACGGCCGTTCCCGGATCACGCTGCCGCAGACCGGTGGGTCCAGGTAGCTCTGGTGGTTGCTCACCACCAGGATGCCGCCCTGGCGGGGCAGGTGCTCGAGGCCGCTGTCATGCAGCCGCCACACCAGCCGGAACAGGAAGTGCAGCGTGCTGGCGCAGAACGTGAACCACGCGACGCTGACTGCGCCGCGCCCGGGAGCGCGCCGTTCTGCCTGGAAGAGCGTGATCATGCCGTCTGTACCGCGCGCGGCGGCGCAAGCAGCTCGGCGGAAACGCAGGAACGCACGCAGCGCTCGAGCTCCTGCACCACGTGGTCGAGCGTCAGGCCGCTGGTATCGATGCGCTGCGCGCCCATCGGGCAGACAAGCGGCCCGTCGACGCGCGTCTCGTCAAGGTGGTCGCGCTGCTGGATGGCGCGCAGCACCGCCTCGTAGTCGGCGGGCCGACCCTGCGAGCGCATCTGCTCGACGCGGCGACGTGCGCGGACTTCGGGGTGGGCATCCAGGTAGAAGCGGACCGCGGCGTCGGGGAAGACCACCGAGCCCTGGTCGCGTCCTTCGGTGACGAGGCGTGGATGCGCGTGGCCGATGATGCGCTGCGCATCCACCAGCGCGGCACGCAGCGGAGCCTGGCGCGCGACGACGCTCACCACCACGTTCACGTCCGCATCGCGGATGCGCTCGGTGAGGTCACGCCCGCCGAGGAGGAGGCGCGGCGGCCGGCAGCTCCAGTCGAAGACCAGGCCTTCCTCGGCGATGCGCGCGGCCAGCGCGTGGCCATCGTCGGCCGGCACGTCCTCGTCGATCGCCACCACCGCGGCAGCGCGGTACATGGCGCCGGTGTCGAGCACCTCGAGCCCCAGTCGCTGCGCAAGCTTCCAGGCGACGGAACTCTTCCCCGTCCCCGCCGGGCCATCCATCGTGACGATGACGCCGGGCGAGACGGTCATTCCGCCTCCTCGTCGACCTCTTCCTCGTCGACCGGATCGATCACCGCCGCGAACAGGTCGCGCGCGCGCTCGATGTTGCCGATCGGGTCGGTCTTGGCCGCGTAGTCGATGCAGAGCGTGTTCTGGTAGCCGACGTTGCGGATGCACTCGAGGTACGCGCCGAGGTCCCAGGCCTCGTGCTTGCCGGACTTGGCGAAGCTCTTGACGCTCGCCTCCATGGCCTGCGCGTACGGGCTGAGCCGCCGAAGGGTCTCGTCGGGATCCTTCGTGCCTGCGGCATGCGCGAAGGTGGGCATGCTTCCGATGCGGAAGCCGCCGATCTTCTTGATGAGGTCCGCGATGCGCTGCGGGTCGCCCGCCGCGCCGGTGCCGGGGCGGATCAGGAGATGCGTGTCGAAGCGGTCGAGCGCCGCGAGCACGCGCTTGATGTTCGCCGCGTAGGCGTCGAAATTCTCCGCCGGGAGCGCGCCGAGCTCCACCGCAACGCTCGGGGCGCCGAGCTTGCTGGCGGCAAGCCCGAGCCGCTCGACGCGCTCGCGCGCGGCGACGCCGTTCACCGGGCCGAAGTCGAGCACGGCCTCGTCGACGAGCACCAGGATCGGGCAGCGCGCGCGGTCGGCGCGGTCGCGCAGGGTCTCGAGGTCCTTGGCCCCCATGCCCTTCAGGAGCGAGGTGTTGACGTTGAGGCCCTTGAGACCGAGTTCCTCGGCCACGAAGTCCGCGATGTCCATCGGCTGAAGCGGCGCCTTGGCGCGCTTGACATGCTGGAGGGACCGGGTGGAGACGGTGAGGAGCATGGTGTGGGGAGCGGCTTCCGTGCCGCCGGACGGAGTCTACACCCATGGCTATCATTCCCGCCTCCACGGACCGCCGAATGCGCGGCCCCCGACGAAACACGCTCCGATCCACGAGCCACTGAACCACGAGCCCCTCAGGAGATCCACGATGTCCAGCCCCGCCAATTGCCGCTTCAGCGAGACGCACGAATGGTTCCGCCAGGAAAGTGACGGGGCCGTGACCATGGGGATCACCCAGCACGCGGCCGACGCCCTGACCGACATCACGTTCGTGGAGATGAAGCCGGTGGGCACCGCCCTCAAGGCCGGCGGCACCGTCGGCGAGGTGGAGAGCGTGAAGACCAGCAGCGAGATCTACGTCCCCTGCGCGGGCAAGGTGGTCGCCGTCAACGACGCCGCCCACGCGGATCCGTCCCTCCTCAACAGCGATCCCTTCGGCAAGGGCTGGCTGGTGCGCATCGAAGGATGCGACCTCGCCACGGTCGAGGGCCTGATGGACAGCACGACCTACGACTCGAAGAACGGGCACTGATCGTGGCCAACGGTGCGGCGAGCGAATCGGGGGGCGGCGCGTCCCTCCCCGCGGGCGCGGCATTCGTGCGCGCACGCGCGCTCTGCAAGACGTACCGCACCGGCGAACGCGCGGTCTCCGCGCTCCGCGGCGCGGACCTCGAGATCACCGAGCCGGGCTTCTACGGAATCATGGGCTCCTCCGGCAGCGGCAAGAGCACCCTGCTCTACCTGCTTGCCGGCCTCGACCGCGCCGATTCCGGCGAGATCGAGGTGGGCGGCGCCCGCATCGACCGGATGACCGAGGACGAGCTGACGCTCCACCGCCGCAAGCGGATCGGCGTGGTGTTTCAGCAATACAACCTGCTTCCCACGCTCAGCGCGGTGGAGAACGTGATGCTCCCGGGCATCCTCGACGGCGCCGCGCGCGGGCCGCTCGAGGCGCGTGCGCGCGAACTCCTGCAGACGCTCGGGCTCGCGGAGCGCGCATCGCACCGGCCAGAGGCGCTCTCTGGCGGTGAGCAGCAGCGCGTGGCGATCGCGCGCGCACTCCTCTTCGAGCCGCCGGTGCTCTTTGCGGACGAGCCGACCGGCGCGCTCGACAGCGCCAACAGCGAGCGGATGTGGAAGATGCTCGATGCGCTTGCGCGCGAGCGGAAGATGGTGGTGCTGATGGTGACGCACGAGCCGGCCGCGGCCGCGCACTGCCGTCATGTGTTCGTGATCCGCGACGGCGTCGTCGCGGGCGGCTTCGAGACGAAGGGCATGCATGCGAGCGACCTGGTGGTTCGCGCGTCAGGGCTTGGCGGCGAGACGCGGTAGGACCGCACTCCTCGCACTGGCCGTCGTCCTCGCGAGTGCACTCGTGACGGCTGTCGCATGCGGACTCGAGAGCGCCCGCGGCAACGCCGAGGCGAGCCTGCGCCGCCAGATGGGCGCCACCGATGCGCGCCTGGTCAACCGGTTCGGCGCGGCGTTCGATGCCGCCGAGGCCGAGCGCGTGCGCGCCCTGCCCGGCGTGGACGCCGTCGCCACCAGCCTGGGCGGCTCGCTCTCCCTGGTGCGCACCGACGGCGCCCCCGGCGAGGACGGCAAGCCGCGGCGCGTGGTGGCGCAGACGCGCGGCCTGGATTCCGCGGGTGACGCGCGCTTCCGCATGCAGGAGATGCGCGAGGGCCGGCTGCCGCTCACGGCAGGCGAGATCGCCGTCGACCCGATGACCGTGAAGGCGCTCGACTGCAAGGTGGGCGACGCGCTCCAGGTGCAGCGCTTCGGCGACCCGATCGCGCTGACCGTCACCGGCATCATCGACCGCGCCTCGCTCGGCGCGCTGCAGCGGCCGTACGTGGTGGTGGACCGCGCCACGCTCGTGGAGGCGAACGGCAGCGACGAGGTCACCACCGTCATGGTGGCGCTCCAGCCCGGGATCGACGTGCCCCAGTGGGTGGCCGCGCACGCGCCGGAGTTCAAGGAGCCGCTCACGCTCGAACCGAGCGAGCTCTACACCACCGGCTTCGACAAGCAGATGGCCGCCATGCGGCTGGGGTTCGTGCTGGTCAGCGCCATCGCCTTCATGAGCTGCGCGTTCATCGTGGGCACCGGCATGACCACCGCGGTGGCCGAGCAGCAGAAGGCGCTCGCGATCGCGCGCTGCGTGGGTGCCAGCCGGCGGCAGGTCTTCCTGAGCCAGGTGTGGGCGGGCGCGGCGCTGTGCGGCGCGTCTGGCGTGCTGGGCGTGCCGCTCGGCGTGGCGCTTGCCGCGCTCCTGCGCTGGTATTTCCGTGAATGGCTCTCCGACGGCTTCTTCATGAGCTGGGCGGGCGTGGGGCTCTCCATCGGCGGCAGCCTGATTGCGGGCGTCGGCGGTGCGCTGTGGCCCGCATGGCAGGCATCGCGCACGAGCCCGCTCGCAGCGCTCGCGCCGAGCGCCACGCCGCCGCGCCTGGCGTGGATCGGCTGGCTGGGCGTGATCGGCGCGGCGTGCATCCTGATGCAGGTGGCACTCCTGGCGGTGCCCGATGCGCAGGCGCGGTTCTGGACCTACGCGATCGCAGGCATCCCGCTCATCCACGCAGGCTGGTTCCTCATGTCGGTGCCGGTGCTCTGGATGGTGGCGCTCGCGCTTGCCGGCCCGCTCGAGCGCGCACTGCGCGTGCCGCGCGGGCTGCTCTCCGGCGCGGTGCGGCAGGCGCCCTACCGGCTGGGCTTCACCGCCGGTGCGCTGATGGTGGGCGTGAGCATCCTGGCAAGCACCTGGACCAACGGTACCGCGGTGGTGAAGGACATCAGCGAGCGCGTGCGCATCTCCGACGGCTTCGTCTTCAAGGCCAACGGCATGACGGTGACGGAGCAGTTCCGCATCAAGGACCTTCCCGGCGTCCTCGGCACGGTGCCGATCGGCTACCTGCCGCTCAAGGTGATCGGCGAGACGGTGTTCGGCGTGGACGGGATCGGCACGCCCAACGTGGTGTGCATCGGCTTCCCGCCGGATGACTTCCTGGCCATGAACCGCCTCGACTGGATCGCCGGGTCGCCGGAGAGCGCGCTGCCCAAGCTGAAGTCCGGCAGCGGCATCCTGGTGGCCAAGGAATTCCTGGTGGCGCGCGGCAAGAAGCCCGGCGACCACATCACGCTCGGCGGCGGCAAGACGGAGAAGAACTACGAGATCGTCGGCGTGGTGGGCGCGGCGGGGCTCGACGTGGCCGTGCAGTACTTCGGCATCCGCAGCATGTACACGGAGAACGCCGTCAGCTGCGTCTTCATGGACTTCGAGGAGGTGGCGCGGAGCTTCGGCAGCCGCGAGGCGTTCATCCTGCAGGTGGACATCGACGATTCGAGCCCGCCGGAATTCGACGCGAAGCTCGGCGAGGCCGTCACGGACGCCGTGCCGGGCGCGGTGTTCGCCAGCGGCCGCGCCATCCGCCAGGCGATCCTCGACGTCGGCGACCGCATCCTGGCCATCACCAGCACCATCGCGTTCGCGGCGCTTGCGCTCGCGTGCTTCGGCGTCGGCAACGTGGTGGCGGCGAACATCGGCGCGCGACGCTTCCAGTACGGCGTGCTGCGCGCGACGGGCGCCACGCCCGGGCTGCTGGCGCGGCTGGTCCTGGGCGAGGTGCTCCTCCTGACGGTGGCGGGCGCCGTGGTGGGCACCGCGCTCGGCCTGCACCTGGCGCGCATGGGCGTGCACTGGCACCAGGAGCTCGGTGGCCAGGAGATCGGCTTCGATCCGCCGGTGGTGCCGCTTGCCATCGGCTGGGCGGTGCTGACGCTGATGACCGTGGCCAGCGCCATGCCCGCCGTGCGCGCACTGATGCGGCGCTCGGTGCGTGACCTCGTCAGCTGAGGATCTTCAATCGATCGTGGCGGATCCCGCGGTCACCTCGACCGCGCGGCGCGTCACTTCACGTCGACCGTCAGCGTGATGGTCTTCGCCGGTGCCACGGGCTTGTCCGTGGTGCTCACGAGCGCGAACTCGATCTTCGCCTGGCCAACGCCGCGCGCGTGCAGGTGGTAGATGGTCTGGAGCTCCGTGCCCTTTGCCACCTTGCCCTGCGGCTCCGTCTCGAACGATGCATCCACCAGGAGGTACGCGTCGTTCGGCGTGCGGCACTGCCACTCGTGGCCGTCGCCGGACTTCGACGCGAGCGCCACCTTGAAGTCCACGCCCTTGGTGGCGGTGCCGCTCGTGGATTCGGTCAGCCTCAGCAGATCGCCCTGGTTGATCGGTCCGCCCTTGTGCTCCTTGCTGCCCTTCATCAGGAGCCGCGCGGCCATCACGGGCGGCGGGGCGTTCTTGCATCCCTGCATGGGGACGACGACGGCGGCCAGGGCGATCAGGGCAACGGGAAGCGTGGCGATGCGGAACATGCTGCGGGGACCTTTCGTGCGGTTCGGCGGCTGCGCGCGGCACTCGTGCCGGCGCGGAAGCCGTGCCGCACTCTACCGCAGCGGTCCGCGCAACGGCCCACCTACACTGCAACGCAATGTTCCGCCTCCAGAGCCCCTACAAGCCCATGGGCGACCAGCCCGAGGCCATCGAGCAGCTGGTGGCGGGGCTCGGCCGTGGCGAGAAGTTCCAGACGCTCCTCGGCGCCACCGGCACGGGCAAGACGTTCACCATGGCGAACGTGATTGCGCGGACCGGGAAGCCCACGCTCCTCATCAGCCACAACAAGACGCTCGCGGCGCAGCTCTACGAGGAGATGAAGGAGCTGTTCCCGGACAACGCCGTCTGCTACTTCGTCAGCTACTACGACTACTACCAGCCCGAGGCGTACATCCCGCAGCGGGACATCTACATCGAGAAGGATGCCAGCCGCAACCAGGACCTCGACCGCCTGCGGCTCCTGGCCACCAGCTCCCTGCTCTCGCGGCCGGACGTGATCGTGGTGTCGAGCGTCAGCTGCCTGTACGGCCTCGGTTCGCCGGACGAGTTCCGCAACCGCATGATCGTCCTGGAGCGCGGCACCGTGATCAAGCGGCGCGACTTCCTGCTCGGCCTCTCGGCCATGCAGTACGTGCGCAAGGAGATCGAGCCCGGCCGCGGCAACTTCCGCGTGCGCGGCGACAGCATCGAGGTGTTCCCGGCGAGCGAGCAGCACGCCGTCCGCATCGGCCTCTTCGGCGACGAGGTGGAGTCGATCGAGCTGTTCGACCCGGTCAGCGGCGAGCTGCTCAGCGAGGAGTCGCGCGCGTGGATCTTCCCCGCGGTGCACTACATGATGCCCGAGGAGCAGATGAAGCGCGCCATGGACGAGATCAAGGCGGAGCTCGACGCGCGCGTCCTCGAGCTGCGCGCCGAGGGCAAGCTGCTCGAAGCGCAGCGCCTGCTGGGGCGCACCAAGTACGACCTAGAGATGATCCAGGAGACCGGCTACTGCAGCGGCATCGAGAACTACAGCCGCTTCTTCGACGGGCGCCCGCGCGGCGCCCGCGCCTGGACGCTCATGGACTACTTCCGACGCGTCCCCGAGCACGGCGGCGACGACTGGCTGGTGGTGATCGACGAGAGCCACGTCACGCTGCCGCAGATCCGCGGCATGTACTTCGGCGACAAGGCGCGCAAGGAGACGCTTGTCTCGCACGGCTTCCGCCTGCCGAGCGCGCTCGACAACCGCCCGGTGCGCTTCGAGGAATTCGAGGAGATCGTGCCCGCGGTGGTCTACGTGAGCGCCACGCCCAGCCCCTACGAGCTGGAGAAGTGCCACGGCGTGGTGGCCGAGCAGGTGATCCGCCCCACCGGGCTCGTGGACCCGGGCATCACGGTGCTGCCGGCGCGCGGGCAGGTGCCCGACCTGATGGAGCGCTGCAAGGAACGCACCGCGCGCGGCGAGCGCGTGCTGGTCACCGCGCTCACCAAGCGGCTCTGCGAGGAGCTCAGCAACTACCTGCACAAGAACGGCGTGAAGGTGCGATACCTCCACAGCGAGATCGAGACGCTCGACCGCATCCAGATCCTGAAGGAGCTGCGCGAGGGCGAGTTCGACGTGCTCGTGGGCGTGAACCTCCTGCGCGAGGGCCTCGACCTTCCCGAGGTGAGCCTCGTCTGCATCCTCGATGCCGACACGCAGGGCTTCCTGCGCAGCCGCTCGAGCCTCATCCAGACCATGGGCCGCGCCGCGCGCAACGCGGGCGGCGAAGTGGTGATGTACGCAGACAAGGTGACCCCCGAGATGCAGGCCGCCATCGACGAGGTCGAACGCCGCCGCGCCAAGCAGCTTGCCTACAACGCCGAGCACGGCATCACTCCGGAGACCATCGTCAAGGCCATCCGCCAGGGCATCGAGCTCGAGATCAAGGCCAACCGCACCGAGCGCGAGGCGGTGGGCGTGAAGGAGGCGCGCCGCTTCGACAAGGGCGAGGCGATGCGCGAGCTCGAGGAGGAGATGCTGTCCGCGGCGTCGAGCCTCGAGTTCGAGAAGGCCGCGCGCCTGCGCGACCAGCTCAAGAAGGTGGAAGCGCTCCCCGAGATCGACGGCATGGCCGAGGAGCCCGTGGAGGAGGAGAAGCCGCGCCCGAAGGCAGGCATGCCGGGAACGCGCGCGGGGCGGAAGAAGAAGGGGCGGACATAGGCCGCAGCGCGGATTCGCGCGCCAGCGGCAGCCGGCCGCGCGCTCACCCGCGCAACGGGTTCTGCACACGAATCCCCGGGAACTTGCCGAAGTCGCGGTCCGCCGAAAGTACCGTCGTCACGCCGTGGTCGGCGCAGATGGCCGCGATGCGCGCATCGTGCACGCGCGCGCCGGTGGCCTTCGACTGCCGGAGCATGGTGCCGAGCGACGTCCAGTGGCGGTCCGATTCACTCATCACCGCAAGCGACGGCGAGCCGAGCCACGCATCCACCTGCGCGAGCGCATCGTTCATGCGCGTCGGCGGGTCGAAGATCTTCGGGTGCGTGACCACCGCCAGGAATTCATGCAGGCACGGCGCGGGGATGGCCCACGCCGACAGCCCTTCGGCGAGCGCGCGCACGGCTGCGGCGGCGGCGTCATGACCGACGGCATCGCGCCGGTGCGCCGCCACCAGCACGTTGGTATCCACCGCGATCATCCGCCGCGGCCCTCGTAGGCGCGCTCGAGCACCGCACCCGCCGGCGCATCGCGCAGGTCACGCACCAGCCCGCGCCCGCTGACGGAGCGGTCATCCAGGCGGAACCGCCCCGGGCCGCGTCCGCCGCGA
>CAMBSR010000077.1 GCA_945870475.1 Phycisphaera mikurensis NBRC 102666 | reverse complement strand
CGACGGTCGCTCGCGGCAACGAACCAAATGTCCGTGCTCCGGCGTCTGGCAGGCAAGCCATGCGCCGGTGTGCATTGTGGATGACGCCAGAAGGGCGTTCGCCGGCAAATCAGCGACCGATGTTCGAGAGCTGGTCCGCCTGCTCCTCGGCGTGGTAGCTCGAGCGCACGAGCGGCCCGCTTTCGCAGACGCCGAAGCCCTTGCCGAGCGCCTCGCGCTTGAACATGGCGAACTGGTCGGGATGCACCCAGCGGTCGATCGGCAGGTGGTTGCGCGTCGGCTGCAGGTACTGGCCGATGGTCAGGATGTCCGCCTTGCTCGCGGCGCGTACGTCGTCCATCAGGGCGAGGACTTCCTCGTCACGCTCGCCGATACCCACCATGATGCCGGTCTTGGTGACCAGGCCGCTGCGCTTGAAATGCGCGAGCACCGCGAGCGATCGCTCGTACTTCGCCTGCGGGCGCACCGCGGGATGCATGCGGTGCACCGTCTCCATGTTGTGGGAGAGGATCTCCGGCCGGGCATCGCACACCGTCTGGATGGCCTGCTCGTCGCCGAGGAAGTCGCCCACGAGGCATTCGACGCTCATGCCCGGGCATGCCTCGTGGACGCGCCGGATGGTCTCGGCCCAGATCTCGGCGCCGCCATCGGGAAGCTCGTCGCGGTTGACGCTGGTGATCACCACGTGCTTCAGCTTCATGAGCGCCAGGCTCTCCGCGACGCGGCGCGGCTCGTCCGTGTCGAGGACGGGCGGACGCCCGGTCTTCACGTTGCAGAAGCCGCATGACCGCGTGCACGTGTCGCCGAGGATCATGATGGTGGCGGTGCCGCGGCTCCAGCATTCGCCCATGTTCGGGCAGCTGGCTTCCTGGCAGACGGTGTGGAGCCGATGCTCGTCGATGATGCCCTTCAGGCGCTCGTAGCCGGCACCACCGGGCACGCGCGCACGCAGCCAGTCCGGCTTGCGCCCGATGGCGCGGTGCTGCGGCGATCCCTCGACGTTGTTCAGCACCATGCCGGTGAGGCTCACCACCGCGGGGCCGATGCTCCGTGCGGTGTCGCCGCCGAGTGGGCGCGGATGCCGCGCCAAGGTGCGCGCAACGGCTTCCGGCGAGGCGCCGGGCGGCAGGTTGCTGGGTTCGGCGTCGTGGGCGGACATGGCAGACCTCGCAGTGTAGGAGGGCATGCGGCGGACACGCCATCGCTCCCCGGAAATCCCGTGTTCACTGGGCAAATGCGCGTTTACGAGCCAAGCCGTTCCCGAACCACGTAGGGCCGGCCGTTGCCGATCCCATTGACCGCATCGCTGAGGAGTTCCAGCACGAAGCCCATGGCCAGCATGAAGAGCGCCGCCAGGAAGAGCATCACCACCACGAAGAACATGGGTCGCTCCGTCAGTGGCTCGCCGCGATACAGCTTCTCCCAGAGGAGCCATGCGCCCGCCAGTGCGTCCAGCGCGAACACCGCGAGCCCCACGCGACCGAAGAGGTACATGGGCCGGCTGCGCGTTGCGCCCTGGAACCAGAGCATGACGACGTCGAACAGGACGTCCATGGAGCGCCCGAGCCCGTAATGGCTCTGGCCGGCGAAGCGCGGCGGCGCGCTGACGAACACCTCGGCGACGCTGCCACCGCGCATCCAGACCAGTGCGGGTAGCAGGCGGTGGTGTCCGGGGCGCAGGCGCAATGCCCGGGCCACGTCGCCGCGAATCGCCTTGAATCCACCCATGTCGCGGATGGGGCAGCCGCTCACGCGCCGCAGCATGGCATTGGCGAGGCGGCTCGGAAGTCGACGGAGCACCAGGCTCTCGGTGCGCCCGGTCCGGCTGCCGGAGACGAGCGCAGTGCCGTCGTCCATGCGCTCGACCAGCAGGTGGATCTCCTCCGGCAGGTGCTGCAGGTCGCCGTCCATCACCACCACCACGTCACCACGGCTCTCCTGGATGCCCGCGTAGAGCGCGGTGCACTGGCCTCCATTGCGCGCCAGGAAGACACCGCGCAGCGAAGGATGGCGCTCCCGGAGCTTCCGCACCATCTCCTCGGTCCGGTCGGTGGAGCCGTCGCTGACGACGATGATCTCGTAGCTGCGCCCCATCGCGCCGAGCGCCGCATCGGTGCGACGCACGAATTCCTCGACGCACGCTTCCTCGTTGTGCATGGGCGTCACGACGGAGATGGCGGGCGCTGGCACCGTCACTTCTCGGCCTTCTCCACCTTCAGCTTGCCGTTCATCATGCGCCAGTGCCCGGGATAGGTGCAGACGTACTGGTAGGTGCCCGGCTTCTGCGGCGCGGCCATGTAGAGGTGGCCGGACTTCTGCGGGTCCACCAGTCCCATCACCGCGATGACGGACGGGAGGTCAGGCACGAATTCCGCCGCCTTGCCCTCCGCGGTCTCGCCCATCTTGTCGGCCGCCACGCCCACCTCGCTCATCTTGCCGGGCGCGACCACCAGCAGGTTGTGCTGGATGGTGTCGGTGTTCTCGAAGGAGAAGTCGAGGATCTCGCCGGCCTTCGCCTTCACTTCCTTGACGTCGTACTGCATGGCGCCAGGGACGGCCTTCAGGGCGATCACTCGGACCTTGAGGTCCTTGAGCGCCGCCGGGCGCTGGTCCGCCGGCAGCGCGGCGATGGCGCGGCACGCCGTCACGCGCATCGGGTCGTCGGTGGCCTCCGCGAGCTTCGCCAGTCGTTCGATGGTTGCGGGGTCCTTGGCGGCATCGGCGGCCATGGAGACCACAAGGTCCGCCAGGTCGTGGGTGGCGCCGCAGGTTCCGCCGCACTGGATGGCTGCGTCGAGCACGACTACCACCGGCGTGCTGCCGCCGGTCATCGCCATTGCCTCTGCGGCCTTCCTGCGCTGGTCCATCGGCACGCCGGCCTCGGAGAGCATCCGCTTGGCCGCGGCGGGATCCTTCGAGGGGTCCATGGCCACGAGGGCTTGGATGTCGGCGGGCGGCAGCGGCGGAACCAGCCGCGCGGGCGGTGCGACCAACAGCGTGGCGGCGAAAAGTGCGATGAACATGGTTGCAAGGTACCGATCGGCGCGGATGGCGTTGCATGGGATGTGCCGGCGCCTGCATGCGTGGGTATGGTCTCGTGTCGGTGGCTTCCATCCACTGCGCGCCCCCGCACTCCGCACCATGACCACGCGCCACGTCCACTCTCCCGATGATCCTGCGCTGGTTCCCTACCGAGAGGTGCGGGATCGCGATGCGGCAGGGCTCGATGGGCGCCCGGGCCTCTTCATCGGCGAGAGCCCGGTGGTGATCGGGGCGATGCTTCGCTCGGGCGTGGAGACGCTCAGCATCCTCACGAGCGAACGGCACGCGGCGCGGGCGGAGGCGATGGTGGAGGAGTCGCGCGCCTTGCGCGCCGGTCGGCCGGATCCCGAAGTCATCCTGGCGCCCGATGCGATCCTCGATGCCACGGTGGGCTTCAACATCCATCGTGGTTTCCTTGCGGTGGGCCGCAGGCCGGCGCAACGAAGCGTGCAACAGGTGCTTCCCGCTGCCGGGACGGACGCGCTCCTCCTGGTGGTGGAGGAGATCAACAACATCGACAACATCGGCCAGCTGTTTCGCAACGCGGCGGCGTTCGGCTGCGCCGCGGTCATCCTTTCGCCGGGCTGCCACGATCCGCTCTACCGCAAGAGCCTGCGTGTCAGCTGCGGGTGTGCACTTCAGGTGCCGTTCGCGCGCAGTGACGATTGGCATGGCGACCTGGCGCGCATCCGCGACGATGCAGGCTTCCTCCTTGTCGGCGCCACCGGCGGCGGTGCGCATCGCCTGCAGGACGTCGCTGCGCAGGTCCATGGGGTTCGCCCACGGCGGCTGGCGGTGGTGGTCGGGGCGGAATTCGCGGGACTGCGTGCGGAGACCCTGGCGGCATGTTCCTTCCGAGCGAAGATTCCCATGGCTCCCGGCGTGGATTCACTGAACGTCGGGGTGGCGGCCGGCGTATTCCTCGCACGGCTCGCGGAGACGTGACCGAGGTGGGTGTGGATCGGGTTCGATAATCGGAATCTGCGTCCCCCCGGAATTTTTCCGAACCGGGTCCGAACCCGCGCGTAGCACGCGCATGGGTCACTTCATCACGCACACGATCAAGTCCTCCATCGCAGCCTTCCTGCTCGCCTCCTCGTCTGCGGCGTGCGCAGACGGCCTGCCGTCCGGTGTGGGCAACTCCTTGCCCCCGGACGCGCAGGCGGCGATCGCCACCGCCAAGAGCCTTTCCAAGGGGTTCCGTGCCCTCGCCAAGCAGGCGGGGCCTTCGGTGGTCTCCATCGAGGTAACGCCCGACTTGCGGGCGGTCCCGGGCCGCGGGTCGCGGATCTTCCGCGGCCAACCGGGAATGCAGATGATGCCGATGGCACCCAACAACCAGCAGCCGATGGGCATGGGCACCGGTTTCGTGGTCGCGGAGGAGGGGTACGTGGTCACCAACAACCACGTCATCCGTTCCGGCGGCAGCATGAAGGTGCGTTTCAACGACGGCCGCGAGTGCACCGCCACGCTGGTGGGCGCGGATCCCGAGACCGACATCGCCGTGCTCAAGGTTGACCTTCCGAACCTGCGTGCCATCGAGTTCGGTGACAGCGACACGGCGGAAGTCGGCGATTGGGTGATCGCCCTTGGTTCACCGTTCGGACTGAAGGACAGCGTCACCGCCGGCATCATCAGCGCCAAGGGCCGCGAGGTCGGGCTCAATCCGCTGGAGAGCTACCTGCAGACGGATGCCACGATCAATCCCGGCAATTCCGGTGGTCCGCTCATCGACATGGATGGCCGTGTGGTGGGCGTGAACGCCGCCATCGAGAGCCGCAGCGGCGGATCCGACGGCATCGGCTTCGCGATTCCGGCCAACATGGCCCGGGGCGTGGTGGAATCGATCATCGGTGGCAGCGCGCCCTCGCGCGGATTCCTCGGGATCCAGATGCAGCCGATGGATGCGCAGCTTGCCGCCAACTTCGGGTTCCAGGGCCAGGGAGTCCTCGTGAGCCAGGTGGTTTCCGGCGGCGCAGCCGAACGCGCGGGTGTCCAGGCCGGCGACATCCTCACCAAGGTCAACAACGAGCAGGTGCCGTCGCTGCAGCGCGTGCTGCGCGCGGTGCGGCTTGCGAAGCCCGGCGCGGAGTGCCCGATCGAGGTGTTCCGCGACGGCGGAACCATCACCCTCACCGCGGTGCTGGACGATTCCGCGCAGCAGGTTGCGCAGGCCGGCGCGCCGATCCGCATGAAGGCCGGTGCGTCACCGAACACCGCACCGCTTCCAGCCGATCGATCGACCTCCTCGCTCGGCGTGCAGGTTGCCGCCATCACCCCGGAACTCGCCAAGGAACGGAACATCACCGACCTCCGCGGCGTGGTCGTGACGGAAGTCAACCCCGAGAGCGCCGCCGCCCGTGCGGGCCTCAAGGTGGGAGACATCGTCCGCCAGGTCGGCGGCAAGCAGGTTGCCGGCGCCGAGGAGTGGGATTCGAACATGCGTTCCACCATGGGCCAGGGCCGAAGCGTCCGGCTCCTGGTGGAACGCGAGGGGAACACCAAGTTCCTGCTGCTGCGTTCGTGAGCGCCGCGCACGGGCGGCACATCCTTCGATGGGCTTCCATTGCCCCACACGCCCGGTCCGTCCAGTTTCCATGGGCGGGCCGGGATTCCTGTTGCCTAGGATGGTCGCCCCCATGGAGCGTTCACCCATGAACCTCGACATCCCGCTTTCGGTGCCGTTCCGGCACCGGGTGACGTTCACGCGCGGTGTGTTCGACGCGGCGAATGCCACGCTGCGGTCGGTGCTCGCTTCCGATGACGGGCTCGAGCGGCGGCTGGTGGCCTTCGTGGACTCGAACGTGCTGGCGGCGAACCCGGGCATTCCGGACCGGATCCGCGCCTATGCCGCCGCCCATCCGGCGATGCCCGCGGTCTGCCTGGTGGAGTCGATTGCTGGCGGCGAACAGGCGAAGCGCTCGATGTCGGTGGTCGACCGCGTGGTCGAGGCCGTGGACGAGCACCGCATCGACCGGCAGAGCTTCGTGCTGGCGATCGGTGGCGGCGCGGTGCTGGATGCCGTCGGCTTCGGTGCGGCGATCGCCCACCGCGGTGTGAGGCTGGTGCGCATGCCGACCACCACGCTTGGGCAGGATGACGCCGGCATGGCCGTCAAGAACGGCATCAACCTCGGACACAAGAAGAACTTCATCGGCTCCTTCGCCGTGCCGCACGCGGTGGTGTGCGACCAGGACCTGCTCACGACGTCGCCCGACTGGTCCTGGTGCGGCGGCTTCAGCGAGGCGGTGAAGATCGCCCTGCTGCGCGACCCCGAGCTGTTCGCGCGGATCGAGCGGGATGCCGCGGCGATCCGTGCGCGTGACATGGCCGCCGCAATGCCGGTCATCGCGCGCAGCGCGGAGCTGCACTGGCGGCACATCGCGCTCGGCGGCGACCCGTTCGAGACGCAGAGCGCACGGCCGCTCGATTTCGGCCACTGGCTGGCGCACCGCCTCGAAGGCATGTCCGACGGCGAACTGCCGCACGGCCAGGCCGTGGCGATCGGCGTTGCCGTGGACACGGCGTATTCGGCATGCGCAGGCCTGCTGGACGAGGGCGTTGCGGACCGCGTGATCCGCGTGCTGCGTGAGCTTGGGCTGCCGACGACGCACGAATTCCTTGCTGATTCCGGCGCCGTCATGGCCGGTCTCGAGGAGTTCCGCGAGCACCTCGGCGGCCAGCTGACGATCACCCTCCTCCGCGGCATCGGCAGCCCGGTCGACGTGCATGCCATGGACGCCGCAATGCTGAAGCGTGCGCTTGCGCTCACTTCGCGCGCGTCGTGACGATCACCGCCCGGGTCGCCATGGCCCAGACACCTTCGGCATGCGCCGGAATGGCCACCGGGAAGGAAACAACCCCCATCGACGCGCACCACCGCAGGACCTGGGATCATGCCGGGACCGCGTTCCTGTCGATCTAGACTCCCATCATGAGCGATGCGCCGACCAACGCAGCCTGTCCGATGAACCGCACGCAGGTGGTGGATGCGTACTTCATGGAGCACCGGGCTCGCATCCTTGACCTGGCCGCATTCCTCGATCGTGTCGATCGGGCGGGGCCCGGTGCGGACGACTTCCGCATGCAGGCGTTCCGCGCGGCGGTGGCGATCCTCGGCGACGGAAGGACGGAGCGCGCGCGGCGCGTGCTGGAGCTCCTCAGCGATCCCTCCACCGAGCCGATCGCGAAGGCCGGCATGAAGGGCGCCACCGGCGCGCACGACCCGAAGGCAGGGAAGGCCTAACCATGTACATCGATCCGCACGTCCACATGGTGAGCCGCAACACGGACGACTACGTGCGCATGGCGCGCGCGGGGTGCGTGGCGATCACCGAGCCGTCGTTCTGGGCGGGCTACGACCGCTCGAGCCCGCAGGGCTTCTTCGACTACTTCCGCCAGCTCACCGAGTTCGAGCCGCGCCGCGCGGCGCAGTACGGGATCCGCCACCACGCCTGGCTCTGCATCAATCCCAAGGAGGCCGAGGACCCGGTCTTCGCGCGCGAGGTGATCGGCCTGATCCCGGGATTCCTGGAGAAGCAGAACGTCCTGGGCATCGGCGAGATCGGGCTCAACAAGAACAGCCGCAACGAGCTCGAGATCCTGGAGGCGCACCTGCAGCTTGCGAGCGACCACGGACTGCTTGTGCTGGTGCACACGCCGCACCTGGAGGACAAGCTGAAGGGCACGCGCCTGATCCTCGATGCCATCAAGCGCTTCCCGAAGCTCGATGCGGGCCGCGTCCTCATCGACCACGTGGAGGAGCACACGGCGAAGCTGGTGCTTGACCGCGGTTTCTGGTGCGGCATGACGCTCTACCCGGACACCAAGTGCACGCCGCAGCGCGCGGTGGACATCATCGAGTGCTACGGCAGCGAGCGCATCTGGATGAATTCCGCGGGCGACTGGGGGCACAGCGACCCGATCGCGGTGCCGAAGGCGCAGATGGAGATGCGCCGGCGCGGGCACCTGGAGAGCCTGGTTCGGAAGGTGACGTTCGAGAATCCCGAGCGCTTCCTCTCGCAGTCCGGCCGCTTCAGCGCGGCACCGCTCCGTCCCACCGCGCCCGACATCACGCGCTGAGGCAACACGCCATGGAACGCAAGGCACCGCCACCGCATCACGCACCGCACGCCGCGCACGGGCATCACGCGCAACCGGCGCACGACGGTGCGCAGTCGCGCCGCTGGCTGGTGCTCCTGGCGATGACCGGCAGCCTGGCGATGATCTTCGTCGACATGACGGTGGTGGGCGTGGCCTTGCCACGCATCGGCAGCGCGGTGGGGATGGGCGAGACCGAGCAGACGTGGATCGTCACGAGCTACCTGCTGACGCTCGCCTCGCTGATGGCCATCGGCGGACGGATCGGCGACCTGGTGGGCAAGGTGCCCGCCTTCGTCTCAGGCGTGGTGGGCTTCGCGCTGGCAAGCGTGGTCTGCGCCAACGCGCAGGACGGCACACAGATGATCGTGGGCCGCGTGCTGCAGGGACTTTCGGCATGCCTCATGCAGCCGGCATCGAGCGCGCTGGTGATCGGCGCGTTTGCGCCCGGCGAGCGCGGCAAGGCGATGGCCGTCTACGTGGGCATCCCGCTCATGTTCATGGCGCTCGGGCCTGCGCTCGGTGGCGTGGTGGTGCAGCGCATGGGCTGGCCGTGGGTCTTCTGGCTGAACCTGCCGATCGCGGGCGCCGCGCTGGTGCTGACGCTGATCGCCCGCCCGCGCGATGCGCGCAGCGCCGATCGCTCGATCGACTGGCTCGGCGGGGCCATGCTCCTCCTGGGGCTTCCGCCCTTCGTCTTCGGCGTGGACCGGCTCGGTTCGGCGGGTCGCAGCGGCTTGGCCGCCATGGCGGATCCACTGGCGCTCGGGATGCTTGCGTGGGGCGCGGTGGTCATCGCGCTCTTCGTCCGTCGGCAGTGGCGGCATCCGCGTCCCCTCCTTCGCCTGCGCCTCTTTGCGGACCATGCGCTGGCCGCCGCCGCCATCACCATCGGCTGCATGCAGTTCGCGATGACCGGGCTGGTGATCGCCGGTTCGCTCTACGCGCAGGACGTGCTCGGCTTCACGCCGACGCAGGCGGGTGCTTCGCTCCTTCCCATGCTTGCCCCCGTCATCCTGGTGGTGCACGTGGCCGGCCGCTGGTACGACCGCGCCGGCGTGCGCGCGCCCGCATCATGGGGAACGGCCATGGCGACCGTGGGCATGCTCATCCAGGCGGTGGGTGCGTGGGTCCAGAGCTACCCGGTGATGGCCGTGGGCATGTTCGTGCTCGGCCTCGGCATCGCCTTCACCATGAGCCCGACGAACACCGATTCGCTGAGCCGCGTGCCGCACTCGGAACGCGGCCAGGTCTC
>CAMBSR010000076.1 GCA_945870475.1 Phycisphaera mikurensis NBRC 102666 | reverse complement strand
AGCATTGGCCACGTACCGTGCCGACCTGGCGCGCGCGGCGCAGCAACTGGCGTCCGCCATCATCGACAAGCCTGCCGACCAGTTGGCCGCATGGACGGCCGCCGGCGTCGGCGACGAGCGCCTCGAGGAACTGCGCCGGCACTCGGGCGAAGGCGAGGAGGCGCGCCAGGCCATCGAACGCGCCACCGCGGATCGACGGGCCGCCGACCTCCAGGCCGGCCGCCCGGTCGCGCGCGGGTACGCCGCCGTGGATGACGCCAACCGTCGCGGGCTGGAGGCGCTGTGCGCAGTACTGCCACCGGAAGCCGCGGATCGCCTGCGCAGCGCCGACGAACGCCGCCGCGTGAGCATGGACCAGGCGCTCGAGGGGCTCCGTTTCGGCATCGATGCGCTGGCCATGCATCCGGACGTGCGCAGCGGCAAGGCCGCGCGTACCGCGCGCGCGATCGACTCGGTGCGCGGTGCGCTGGCGGCACTCACGCGCGAGCGCATCGAACAGGCGCGCGCGCGCATCGCATCGGCGGAGATGGGCGAGGACGCAAAGGAGCAGGAGGCAACGGCAGCTCGCGAGAAGCAATGCGGCGAACGGCTCTTGCAGCTCGCAGGAGAGCTCGAGACCGCCACCAAGGAGGAGATCCGCGACGGCACGCTCGAACTCCTGAAGTCGGCCGCAACCCTCCGCCCCGACGAGATGCGTGAGCGGCTCGCGCCGGTGCTCGGCGCGGCCAGCGCGGACCGACTGGTCTCGCGCACGGCCCGCAACGTCTTCCGCAGCGAGCGCGAGAACACGGAACCCGCGTGGAATGCCGATCTTTCCATCGCCGAGCAGCTGCTCCTCGCACCGGGCATGGACCATGCGGCGTTCCACCGCGCCGCGCGTGCCATCGGCGCCCGCGATGACGATCCGCTGGTGGAGCAGATCTGGGACCGGCACCAGTCACGCGCGCAGGCGCTCGAGACGCGCCAGCGCGAGCAGATGCGGGCGCTGGAGTCGATCATCATCGAATCCACCCGCCGCCAGAAGGAGGACCCGGCTGCGTTCGAGCGCAAGCTGGGCGAGTACCTGCAGTCGCTCCTCAACGCGGACAACGAGCGTCGCAACGCCGATGACGAGACCTTCCGCGAGATCGCCATCGCGATCGACGTACCGGACACGGACGCGCGCTTCGCGCTGGCGCGCGCGGTGGCCGCAGCGCGGCGTGCCGCCCTGCCGTGGCGCCGTTTCCGCCAGGCGTGGCTCCTGGGCGCCATGTGGCAATCGGACTTCGACCCCGTGTCCGAGGCGCTGAGCATCGAGGATGACGTCAGCCGTACCGCGGCGCTCGTGGTGCTCGCCGCGCACGCGGATCGCCTGCGCGAATCCGCCGAGGACGCACGCCGCACCGCGCTGGAAGGGATGCGCGACTTCCTGCTCTTCGGGCTCAAGATGCAGGCACAGGGCCGCAGCGGTTCGCCTGAGGAATTCCGCAACGACACCGAGGTGCGCGGCATCGTGACGCGCATCGAGCAGGCCGCGCGCGCCCGCCGCGAGGCGCAGCGAAACGCCATCGCCGGACTGGCTTCGATCGATCCGGCGCTCGGCGAGCGGTTCGATGCGCTGCGCGCGCACGCCACCTTCCCGGAGTTCTTCGAGGACGGCCGCGCCTGGCGGATGGGGTCGCAGCTGGTTGCCACCGGCACGCCGGAGGCCGCGTCGGACGCAGGGGCGACGATCATGGCATCGGCCGTCGAGCGCTGGAAGATCGTGGACAAGGACGTGGTGCGGCTCCTTGCGGAATGGCAGGATTCGCCACACGCCGATCCGGCTCCCGGCAGCGTGGCCGAGCTGGTGGCGCTTGCGGCGTCGGAACCGATGCTCGGGTCGCTGTGCACGCTGCGCGACGAGAATGCGTGGCGACTGCTGCGCATCGCGGCGTGCGCTGCGGGGCAGTCGCCGGACGCGCGACTGCGACAGGATGAGCGTGCGGGTGCACTGCCGCGGCCGGCGACATGGTCGCCTTGATCGCGCGGCGAGGCGGCCCGCGAGGTGACGTTTTCAGTGACGCCCGTCTACTGGCCCCTTCGCCTCGCGGGGCGGGCGGCATGGCGCCGCCACTGCCCCTCCGGCGAGGGGGCCAGGCACCCGTGTGCGCCAATGGCGTCGGTTCGGCAATGGCCTCACCGCCGCGGGTGGTGGGGGTTTCAGCGTGAAGGGCGGCTCGGCGTGGTGCCGTGGGCGCCGACGCCCTGGACGACGTCATCGACCTTCTTCATGATGAAGAGGTAGTTGAAGCCGCGCAGGTAGAAGTTCTCCTCGACGGCGGTCTTTCGCCAGTTGTTCTTGTCGAGCTTCTGGTTCTGCCGCACCACCGTGATGATGTCGACGGGCACGAAGTGCTTGCGCATGATGGCGAAGAGCTCGAAGCCGATCGGCATGAACGTGCCGGCGCCGCTGCCGGCGGGCGCGCCCTTCTTCTTCTTCCAGCTGTCGCTCACGTAGAGCGCGAAGTAGCGGCGGTTCTTGAGGACGCGGTGCCCTTCCGCGATGGCTTTCGTCATGGCCGCGTAGTACGCACGGCCGCCGTCGTCGCCGCCTGCGTCGAGCTTACCGATGCAGCCCGGGTCGTCGGAGTAGTCGATGTGCGTGGAATACGGCGGGTCCATGAACACGAAGTCGACGCTCTGGTCCTCGAGCGGCAGCTTGCGCGCGTCGGCCTTCAGGATATCCGGGCGCCGCGGCGCGAGGTCGAACCCCTTCACGGGGCGCCCCAGGCTCCGGCACACGTCGATGGTGGTGCCGCTGCCGCAGAACGGGTCCACCACGCGGTCGGTCTCGCGCGTGTAGCGCATGAGGAGCTGCCAGATCACCCACGAGGGCGTGGCGCCCGCGTAGTCCTTGTCGCCCTGCATGGTGTGCAGGCGGCCTTCGGCATCACGCCAGTCATAGTGCTGGCTGGGGTACTCCCAGAGCGTCGTCGGGAGGACGCGGAGCGGCGGACGTTCGGAGCGAGACATGCGGCGAGTCTAATGAAACGGTCCGTTCCGAAGAGCGAAGCGAGCATTGTTTGCCCGCGATGCGTTGAGTGCTAGACTTAGACCGATGCGTTCCGCGCTGCGCAAGCTCTTCCTTGCCCTCACCGTGGCCCTCCTGGGCACCGGCGCGGGTGGGTTGCGGGCACTGCACCTGGCGACGGAGGCTGGAAATCACGGCGATCTGGCCCTGCACGTGGCCGATGAATCCGGCGCTGTCCCCGATGCGCACCACGTCCACCACGATCACGACCAACACCTCGCCACCGCCATGCCGGGTGATTCCGAGCATGCCGACCGCCACCACGACGAGGGCGAGTGCGCCACCTGCGAGCTCATCCTCTCCCTCGTGGGAACCACCGGCACCCCGGTCCTCGTGCCGGCGTTCCACGCGCTGGTGGCGGCGACCGACGATGCGTCGCCCGCGCCCGCGCCGCCTGCCGCCCCGCTGCGCGCCCTGACGGCCCGGCCCCCGCCGAGCTGCTGACCTGTTCCAACGCGTTCGGCCGCCCCCGATGGCGGCCGCAGTCGGGGCACTGCCCCATCTTGTTCACGCTTGAACGGCGGTCGCGAAGCACTCGCGCCGGCCGAAGGTCATCATCCCAATGAAGAATGTCTCCGTCCGTCGGGCGTTGTGCCCGGCGTTCACGCTCGTCGAGCTGCTGGTCGTCGTCGGCATCGTCGCGCTCCTCGTCGGCCTGATGGTTCCGGCGATGGCGGGCGTCCGCCGCGCGGGCGTCGCCACCGCGGACCTCTCCAACCTGCGCGGGCTAGCGATGGCCCACGCGTCGTACATGAACGTCAACGACGAACGGTTCGTCGACGTGGGGCTTCCACACGGCTCGTACGCGAACCCCGTGAACTCCTTCGTGGCACGCCTGCAGCCCTACACCGGCGGAAGTCCCGTGGCGCTGAGGAGCCCGCTCGACCGCAGCCCGCACTGGCCGCTCGATGTCGGCGGCGAGGGACAGCCCGTGGGCGGCGGCACGCCGGCCCTCTACCGGCGCACCAGCTACGGCATGAACAACTACCTCTCGCGCACCTATTCGCCCGCGGTGGCGATGGACGGCGCCGGCGCCGGTGTCGACCGGCTGCAGCAGGTGCGCGACCAGGACCGCGTGGTCTGCTTCCTGCTGATGGCGGAGACGGGCAGCTTTGCCTCCGCGGACCACCCGCACGTCGAGGACTGGGCATCGAGCCCGGCACCGGCCAAGACCTCCGCATCGCAGGTGCAGGTGAACGCCGTCGACCGGCGGCCTCCGCAGCCCGGCAGCCAGTCCAACTACTCGTTCGTGGATGGCCACGTGGCCACCGCGCAGTTCGAGGATGTCTACCGGAGCGTGCAGGACAACCGGTTCGACCCGGAACTGCACTGAGAGCGCAACCGAGCAACCATCGATTCACGCAGGCGAAGCATGCCTGATCAACGCACAGCACACATCGCACAGCACCCCAACGACACGGACACCACCATGAACCACCTCCGCACCAGCAACGCCACCTTCCCCCGCATCCACGCCGCGGTCGCGGCCCTCGCACTTTCGATCGGCGCGTCCGCCGGCGCACAGCACCTCGGCGACATCGGCCTCGTCGTCGACGGCGGGACGATCACCACCACCGAGGTCACCGTCGACGGCCCCGGCCCGCTGCGGCGCGCCTTCGGCGCCGAGTTCGGCGCCGAGGGGATCCCCTGGTTCTCCACCGAGCCCGGTTTCGACGCGGAAGCCGGCACCTTCCCGTCCACCGCGCGCGTCGGCTTCCGCCTCACGCAGCCGCTGATGGTGTGGAACGGATCCGCATTCGTGACGACCGATGCAGGCGGGCCGTTGACGGGTGAACGGCTGAAGCTCTCGTACCTCACGCTCTCGTCAACATCGGGCAGCGGCCCCGTCGACGGATTCACGCTGGCGGTGGCGCCGGACGGCGGATGGCACCGACACCTCTCGATGACCCTGCTTCCGGCGACGGGCGCGGCGGAACCGCAGCCCGGTGCCTACCTCGCTCGACTGGAACTGACATGCAGCGATCCCGGCGTGGGCGCGTCAGAGGAAATCTGGCTGGTGATCGACGCCCAGTCCAATGGCACCGACTTCGCCGATGCGTTCGCGGCCGCGGAGGCTGAAACCAACCCGGCCTGCTTCGGCGACCTCAACGGCGATCGAACCGTCGAAGGCGGAGACCTCGGATTGATGCTCGGGATGTGGTCCCAGGGCGGCAGCGCAGACCTCAATGGCGACGGCGTGGTCGGCGGCGCAGACCTCGGGCTCCTCCTCGGAGCATGGGGCCCGTGCAGCTGAACATCACTTCGGCGCGTTCCAGAACACGGCGTCCGGCGACTTCGGCGCTTCCTTGATGGAGCCGAGCTCCACGAGGTGCGTGGACAGCGTCTTCCAGCGCTCGGCGGTCATGGTTCCCACGTCGGCGGGCGCGCTGCCCGGCAGCATGACCATGTCGTGCTGCTTGCGGGCCGCCATGTCCATGGCTTCCAGGCTCATGGCCGGGTTCAGCTTCGAGATGCCCGGGTTGTACTTCGCGGGTTCCGCCTGGTAGCGGATCCAGCCCTCGCGCAGCGCGTTGACGAACTTGGCGGCCTCGGTGCGGTGCGCCTCGAGCCACGAGCGCTTGGTGACCACCAGTACCACGTACGGGTCGTAGCCGCTGACGGCAAGCGAGAAGACGCGCACCGGCACCTTCTTCAATTCCATCTGCACCGGCTCCGCGCTGATGAAGCACTGCTGCCCCTGCACCGCGCCGCGCTCGAACGCTGCAAGGCCCGTGCCGGTGGGCACGATCTTGACCTTGCTGCCCGGGTACTTGCGGTTGAGGAACTTGAGGTACGGGAGCCCGGCCTCCATGGCCACGGTTGAATCGCTCTTCCACAGGTCCTCGATGGAGGTGAACTTGGAATCGGCCTTCACCATCACGCCCATCGGGCTCTGCTGGAAGACGGAGAACACCGCCACCAGGTCGCCGCCCTTCTCGTTGAGGCTGAGCAGCTGGTCGCCGGAGGCGATGGCGAACTCCACCTGGCCGCTCGCCGCCATCTGCGGTGCGGGCGTGCCGGCGGCGCCCTTGATGAGCTCGACCTCGATGCCTGCCTTCGCGTAGAGGCCGTCCTGCTGCGCGGCGTACATGCCGCCGAACTCGGGCTCGGGCACCCAGTTGAGCTGCAGGCGCAGCTTCACCGGCTCCGGCGCGCGCGCGGCCGCGCCGCCGAGGACAAGCGCGCCGAGGAGCGCGCAGGCGAGCGTGATGGTGGACGTGCGAATCGTGGAGGAGCGAAGCGTGTTCCGCATGGGCATGCGCAAAGGGTAGGCTCGGCGAGGCGGGTACGCGAGTTCAACGCGCCGAAGCGTGCCAGCGCCGCAGCAGCACCCACCCCAGCAGGCTCACCACGCCGAAGAGCACGAACCCCACCGCGGACGCCACGAACACCGCCGCGAACACCATGTCCGTGCGGTTCTCCCGCAGCGCGCTCGTGATGAGGATGCCCACCGGCGCGTCCTCGCCGGCGAAGGCGCCCACGAATTCGCCCACGATGGTCCCGATCACCGCCAGGCCCGCCGCGATGCGCAGGCCGGTGACGATGGAGGGAATGGCCCACGGGAGTTCGAGCTTCCACCACCGCTGCAGGCGCGTGGCGCGGTTCACCTGGAAGAGCTCCACCAGCCCGGGGTCGGTGGATCGCATGCCATCGAGCGTGGCCGCGAGCACCGGGAACAGCGAGACGATCACCGCGCTCGCGATCGACGTGCGCGCGCCGTAGCCGCACCACACCACGAGGAGCGGCGCGATGGCCACCAGCGGAACCATCTGCAGGAGCGTGGCGATCGGATAGAGCCCGCGCATCAGGAAGCGACTGGCGGAAAGCACGCTCCCGAGCACGATGCCGATGCCGGCCGCCAGCGCGAACCCCGCCGCGGCACTCAGGCCCGTGAGCCACGCAGCGGCCAGGAGCTGGCTCGAGCCATCGCGAAGTGCGCGCGCCACCGCCATGGGCGCGGGCACCAGGAACTCGCTCGGCGCGAATGCCCAGACCGCGGCCTGCCATGCGGCAAGCAGCGCGAGCACCACCGCCACCGGCGGGAATGCCGCATGGAACGCACGGCGAATCACGGCGCACCTCCGGCAGGCACCATTGCCTGGGCGAGCGAACGCATGATGCCGGCCGTGGCTGCGGCGAACTCCGGCGTGGCGCGCAGTGCGGGCGTGGGCTGCGCGAAGCCCGGGCGCACCGTGGCCACCACGCGTCCGGGCGCGGGCGCCATCACCACCACTTGGCTACCCACGTAGGCGGCCTCGACGATGGAGTGCGTCACCATCACCACGGTCATGCCCAGGCGCGCGTGCAGCGAGAGCAGCATGTCATCGAGCGCGTGGCGCGTGATCTCGTCGAGCGCGCCGAAGGGCTCATCCAGGAGGAGGAGTTCCGGTTCCGTCACCAGCGCGCGTGCGATCGACGCGCGCATGCGCATGCCGCCGGAGAGCTGGCCGGGAAGCCTGCGGCCGGCGTCCGCCAGCTGCACGCGCTCGAGCATGGAGGCGGCGCGGTCAAGCCGCTCGCCGCGCGGGACGCCGGCAAGCTCGAGCGGCAGCGCGACGTTCGCCGCCACGCTGCGCCACGGCAGGAGCCGCGGTTCCTGGAACGCGAACGCGGTGCGCGGCGGTGGGAGCGTGCCGGCATCGCCGAGGAAGCGCACTGCTCCGGAGGTGGGCGAATCGAGCCCCCCGATCATGCGCAGGAGCGTGGTCTTGCCGCACCCCGAGGGACCCACGAGCACCGTGAGCGAACCCGCGGGCACCTCGAACGATGCGCTTGCGAGCGCCTCGAAACCGTCCTCGAAGACGCGACCGACGCCGGCAACCTCGATGCGCCGGAGCGCGCCGGGCTGCTGGGCGGCGGGCCGCCCGGCCGCAACGTGATGCTCGGCTGCGCCCAGGTTCACGACGCCTTGATGCGCACGCGCGCCCCGGGCACGATGCCGACGATGGTGTGCGCCAGCGCCTCGGAATCGAAGTCCGAGGTGGTGTGGGCGTAGATCTCGATGGTCCGCTCCGGCGTGCTCGGCGTGCAGCGGAGCACCGAGAAATGCTGGTCCTGGAGGATGGTCGTGACCGCCGACTGCACCTGCGCAAGGTCCGCGTTCTTGCGCACCTTGATGCGCAGGTGGACGTGGGCGACGGAGCTCATCAACCACATGGCAAGGAAGACGATGACGAGCGAGAGCGCCACCAGCGAGTACTCGCTCATGCCGCACGCCAGGCCAAGCACCGTGGCGACGATGGCCACGCCGGTCTGCCCCGCATCGCTGAAGATGGTGCGGAAGCGAACCAGCCCACCGATGCCGAAGAGGACGAGCGCGATCTCCGCACCCATGAGGAAGTGCTCGCTCGCCTGCACCAGCTCCGCGGCGATGCAGCCGATGAGCGCGCAGATGACGGTGGCGCGGCGGTTTTCCGCGTGCGCGATCGGGTCGAACCGCACCGCGCGACGCGGCGCACCCGTCAGGGCGAGCGCCACGCCGATGGAGCAGAGCAGGCCCAGCACCAGGTCGGTGACGTACGGCGCGTGGCGGAAGAGGCTGAGCGAGTTGGTGATGATGCGCCAGTCATCGGGGCCCGGGATCTTCTTGCCGCCATGCTCTGCCCCGGCTTCGGCGCCGCCGCCCATCAGCTTCTCGAGTTCCTTCTCCTTCTTGCCCTCGCCCATCGCCGCGGCATAGGTGTCATTCCGCCGACCGACGTCCAGGCCAAGGTCGTTCGCGCCGTCCACCAGCACGGACTCCGCGGAACGCGATCGCGCCGAACCGGAAGGCTGCGAACTGCACGCACCCACCACCAGCAGCGCGAGGGCCACGGCCATCACCGGCATGATTCCCCGCACGAACGACGAATTCCAGAATTGACGGGTGCTTTGCGCTTCCATGCGTACCTCCATGTACACGCGCATCGTCTCCGTTTCCCGGTAACCTTGCAAGCGGAAATGAAGCGAGAAGCATCCTTCGGCGTGTTGGCGGCGGGAATCGCACTCGTGGCGATGCTGACGCTGCCCATCCTGGCACCGACGATGGAGCAGGCGACGGCCCGCCAGGAGGCCGATGCCGTGCGACTGCAGGCCGCCTCCGAGCGAAGCGGGGGTGTTTCCGACGGCGTCGAACTGCCTTCCGGCGACCGCGCGCATGACCACGAGCTGCCGATCACCGCGCCGCACTGGTACGCCACGGTCCACGGCGAGGCCGGCGCGCTCGCCCAGGTGTTCGCGATCGACGGCAGCGGCAAGGTCATCGGCCCGGTGCTCGGCGCCCTGCCGGCCAAGGATCCGCCGCTCAGCGAGCTGCGCGGGATGTTCATCCTGGGCAACGGCGACCTGGCCGTCATGAACGCCAAGAGCGGGGCCACGCGCGTGGTGGTGTTCGGCAAGCCGGACGAG
>CAMBSR010000075.1 GCA_945870475.1 Phycisphaera mikurensis NBRC 102666 | reverse complement strand
GACTCGCCGAAGAACTCCGCGAGTCCCTCGTTGAGCCAGGGCGGGAGGTCGTTGCCGAAGAACGCATGGGCGAACTGGTGGAAGCCCTCGTGCTGGATCACGTGCCCGACGCGCTGCCTGGGGAGCTTCTCCACCCAGAACGCCAGGCCTGCACCGCGCGGGCCGATGAAGAACATGCCGCCCGAGCCCGTGCCGTTGATGCCGAAGTTGGTGCGCAGCGTGTCCAGGTAGTCCTGCTGCGAGGCGAACATGTAGACGTTCGGGTACTCGGGGGAGCGCTGACGCAGGCCGGCCTGCTTCACCAGCCGACGGAAGTACTCGTCGTACATCGTGTCGAGGTGATCCGCGTATTCCTTGGTCTGCGCAACGGGCAGGTCGCTGCGGATGGAGTAGTGGCGGCTCTGGGGCACCTTTCCCCCGCGGGGCGGTGCAGTGCGGTCCCACCAGGTTCCGACCGCCACCTGCTGCGCAGGCGGGGCCACCGGTGACGCGCTCGCCGTGGCGGCGCGGACGGCAACAACCACGGCCAGCACCGCAACCAGGGTGGAAACGCCCAACTTCATGCCGGGAAGCATAGGGAGCAGCCTTCCGATTCCGACAATCACCCGCACGGGGCACGCGGGCGCGGTCCTTTACCGGACGGCGCGGAATAGACGATCCAAACAACGAAAAACCTGTGACACGCGCTTGCAACCGCGTCCGTTGCTGCCATACTTCGCGTAACCCTTTCTTCGGAAGAAGGGAGCCGAGAAAAGGGCCAGCAACCACCCGAGTGGTTCCGAGGTTTGCGTTTGATTGGGAGAAAGGGCCCGATCAAACCTTCTAAGGGACACTGGGAAAAGGGAACTCTTGGTGTTCTGACCACCACAAGTGATCACCACAACAACTGCTTGGGTCGTGTTGCGAGGGATATGAGGGAAAAGGGAGGCCGGCCGCGAACCTAGAAAAGGGCGCGGCCGAGCTTCTTTTTGGGGCCAGACTGGGTTCAGACTGGGACCAGACCGAAGCCGCAACGCGCACGCCGCCCACCTCGCACCGCAGCCTGCCGAGGCGCATCGATGCCGATCGGATGGAACGGTGTCGAATGCCCCTCCGTATACTTCCCGACTCGCGAAAGCCGCGGTTTCCACGCCGCCGGACGCGATTCAGGAGCTCCAGACGCGATGATCGACCTTCCCACGACCATGGCATGCGCCGCATGCGCCACCCTCGTGCTGGCCGCCCCGGCAGCCGCCAAGGATGCCCCCGTCCAGGATGCCCCAGTCAAGGATGCCCCAGTCAAGGCACGCCCGGACACCAGCGCCGCTTCCGCGGCGACGGCCAAGCCCGAGGCCGACTCCCGCGCCGCCGCCATGGCCGCGCTCGACGCGCGCTACGTGGTCGGCCCCGCCACCGCGGATGACTTCGGCTACCGCATCGTGTGGCAGACCGAGCCCCTGGCGACCCGCGACGCGCACCTCGAGGTGATGAACGCCACGGCCGACAGCGCCTGGTTCGGCGACAGCGCCGGCAGCATCGTGCGCATTCGCCGCGACAACGGCGAGACCGTCTGGCGCAGCTCGACGTACCAGGGCACCGATCGGATGCTCTCGCTCGACTACCTGCCCGCGGAGCACCACGACAACGTCTACGTGGTCACGGAACTCGCGTCCGTGGCGCTCGATGCCACCACCGGCAGCCTGATCCGCAAGACCCGCTTCGCGCAGCTCCCGGCGTGCGCGCCGGCCGTGTTCGGGCCGGCCATGATCTTCGGCACGAACACCGGGCTCACGAGCTGGTTCCAGTATTCGAGCGGCTACAACTGGCGCTCCACCACGCTCGGCGGCCACGTCACCGCACCGGTCACGATCACCGGCGAGCTGGCGCTGGCCGGCAGCACCAACGGCACCGTGATGGCCATGGATGCGGCAAGCGCCGGCATCCGCTGGACCCGCAAGCTCTCGGCCGGGGTCGAGGCACCGATCGCCGCCGACAACCAGGCGTGCTTCGTGGCAAGCATGGACCAGAGCCTCTGGGCATTCGACCTGTCGAACGGTCGCGTGCTGTGGCAGTACTTCACGCAGGCCGCGCTGACCAACCCGCCGGTCCGCATCGCCGATGGGCTGTTCCTGCAGGTCCCCGGCGAAGGCCTCGTCAGCTTCAACCCGATGCCGAACGAGAAGCCCGAGGGCGAGGTCCGCTGGAAGAGCAAGGCTCCCGGCAACGTGATCGCGCGCGTCGGCACCAACCTCATGGCGTGGGACGCGGCCAGCCACACGCTCTCGTCCGTGGCCGTCTCCAACGGCCGCATCGTGACGCAGGTGAGCATGCCGAAGGTCGAGTCGATCAAGTTCGTCCCGAACATCGACGGCGACATGTTCCTGGCCTCGCGCGAGGGCACGGTGGAGCGCCTCGAGACGCTCGCGCGCAGTGCCGGCAATGCCGGCGTGACTGCCGCGTCCAAGGACAAGGCCATGGACAAGTCGTCCGCTGCCCCGCAGGGCAAGTCCGCCCCGTCCGCCGACGATGGCGCCGCCCCGGCTCCCGGCGACGGCAACGCCAACTCCACCCGAACCCGCAACTGATCACGTGGCAGACCACATCCGCATCCGGCGTGCGCTGATCTCCGTCAGCGACAAGTCTGGCCTCGTCGAATTCGCGCGCGAACTCGCCTCCATGGGCGTCGAGATCATCTCGACGGGCGGCACCGCGGCCGCGCTGTCCAAGGCGGGCATCCAGGTCATCCCGATCGAGGACGTGACCGGCTTCCCGGAGATGATGGACGGCCGCGTGAAGACGCTCCATCCCAAGGTGCACGGCGGCCTCCTGGGCGTGCGCAGCAACCCCGAGCACGTGGCGGCGATGGCCACCCACGGCATCCGGCCCATCGACCTGGTCTGCGTGAACCTCTATCCCTTCGAGGCCACGGTGGCCAAGCCCGGCATCGTGGAGCACGAGGCGATCGAGAACATCGACATCGGCGGACCGTCGATGCTGCGCAGTGCGGCGAAGAACTTCGAGAGCGTCACGGTGGTGACCGATGCGGCGCAGTACGCACGCGTGGTCTCCGAGATGCGCGCCCACGCGGGCGCCACCACGATCGCACTGCGGCGCGAATGCGCGCAGGCGGTGTTCGCGCGCACGGCGGCGTACGACGGCGCCATTGCGCGCTGGATGGCAGGCAATGGCTTCGCGGACCGATCCGCCGGGGCGGCCGGCGATGCGTCGGCCACGTTCCCGCGCGAGGCGACGCTCACGCTCGAACTGGTGGATGAGCTGCGCTATGGCGAGAACCCGCACCAGCGCGGTGCCGTGTACGCGCTGCGCAACGAGCGTGGCCCGAGCGTGGTGACCGCCAAGCTGCTGCACGGCAAGCCGCTTTCCTACAACAACCTGCTGGACGCCGCGGCGGCGCTGGAACTGGTGCAGGACCTCCACGCGCAGCGCGCCGGCGCCACCGCGTGCGCGGTGATCAAGCACACGAATCCCTGCGGTGCGGCGATTGCCGGCACCGTGCTCGGCGCGTTCGAGCAGGCATGGAGCGGCGATCCGCTGGCGGCCTTCGGCGGCATCGTGGCGTTCAGCCGCACGGTGGACGCCGCCACGGCCGAGGCGATGGCCGCGGGCGAGCGGTTCCTTGAAGTGGTGATTGCGCCCGCCTACGAGCCGAAGGCGCTCGAGACGCTGCAGGCGCGCTGGAAGAACGCGCGGCTCCTCGCCACCGGCGAACTGGGTGCCGCACCGAGCGTAGGCCTCGCATGGCGCAGCGTGCCGGGCGGCATGCTGGTGCAGGAACGCGACGTGCACGCGATCGATGCCGCGACGTTCACGGTGGCCGCCGGACCGGCGCCGAGCGCCGCGACGCTGGCGGATGCCGCGCTGATGTTCGCCGTGGCCAAGCACCTCAAGTCGAACGCCGTGTGCATCGGCGCGGGCGGCACCCTCTGGGGCGCCGGCGCCGGGCAGATGGACCGTGTGGCAAGCTGCCGCAACGCGGTGGAGAAGGCGAAGGCACGCCTGGCGACCGCGGCAGGCGCGGTGCCGGTGGCCGCGAGCGATGCGTTCTTCCCGTTTGCGGATGGACCGACGCTCCTTGCCGATGCCGGCGTGCGCTGCATCGTCCACCCGGGCGGCAGCAAGCGCGACCAGGACACGTTCGACCTCTGCAACGCGCGCGGGATCACGTGCCTGCTGACGGGGTCACGGCACTTCCGGCACTGAGTTCAACGACGAGCGTCACTGCATGCACGGCGCGGCAACCGCGCCATGAGATGCCGCGTCCTCAGTCCGCCTTGGCGACCTTGGCGGCCTTGCTCTTGACCTTCGGACGGTTCTCTTCGAGCTGGTCGTAGGGCACGCCCAGGTACTGAAGCGAGTCGTCGATGACGTCGCGCACCACGGGCGCGGCGACCAAGCCACCGAAATGGCCCTTGCGACGGTCGGGGTCGTCGATGACGCAGATCACCACGAGCCGCGGGTTTTCGAGGGGTGCCGCAGCCAGGAAGCTGGCCATGTAGCGGCTGCGGTCGTAGCCCTTCGCGCCGGGGACGGCAAGCTCGGCGGTGCCGGTCTTGCCGAAGATGCGGTAGTTGAGGCTCTGTGCGCGACGGGCGGTGCCGTCCTCGAGGACGGTCTTCAACGCGTCCTTGGCCTCGGCCAGCACGGCAGGGGTGATCACCTGCTTCGAGCCGGGGAGGAAGGTGTCGCTGTCGGTGGAGCCGCGCGGCAGCACCATGCGAGGGCTGGCCATGGTGCCGTCCGGGCGCGCGAAGGCGCTGAAGGCGCGGACCATCTGGATGGGGGTCACCGCGATCTCGTGGCCGAAGGCCACCGAGGACTGCGTGTAATTGGTCCAGCGCTTGTTCGGCGTCACGAGGCCGGCGCTCTCACCCGGGATACCGACACCGGACTTGCTGCCGAAGCCGAAGTCACGCACCATGTCCTGCATCTGCGCATGGGTCATGCGCAGGCCCACGGTGACCATGCCGGTGTTCACGCTGTGGACCAGCACGTCCTTCCAAGACCACGAGTGGTACTCACGGCTGTCGCTGTTGTGGATCACGCGCCCGAACGAGGTCACGAGCGGCGATCCCGTGGGCATCTGGATCGTGTCCGTGGGCTTCGCGAGGCCGAGCTGCGTGGCGCGCGCCCAGACGAAGCTCTTCATGGTGGAGCCAGGCTCGTACGGATCGGTGAAGTTGCGGTTTCGACCAAGCGACGGGTGGATCCTGCGCGCGGGATCGCGCGTGGCCTCATGCATGCCCGGACGCTCCTGCAGGACGTCGGCCATCGCCAGGATGTCGCCGTTGCCGGCGTCCATGACGATGACGCGTCCGCCGCCGGCGTTCATGTCCTTCACCATCTTGGTGAGGTGCCGCTCGGCCGATTCCTGGATGGCAAGGTCGATGGTGAGGCGCACGTCCTGGCCGGGATCGCCGGGGACGTAGTCATCACGGTTGATCCAGAGCGTGCGGCCGAACGCGTCGCGAAGCGCCTTGACCTGGCCATCGACGGGCGCCAGTTCCTTGTTGAACGCGAACTCGATGCCTGCCTGGCCGATGTGCTCGGCGCCCACCTTGCCGACGATCTGCCCGGCCAGCCCGCCGGCGGGATAGTCGCGCACCAGCTTGGTCTCGAGGCCGATGCCGTCGAGGTCCATCTGCTTCAGTGCATCGACCTGCGCCTCGCTGACGTCCTGGGAGAGGATCATGTACCGCCGCTCGGCGTTGTCGCGGAGGAGCTGGTGGATGGCCTGCGGTGCCTGCTTGAGGACCGGGGCCAGCGCGATGGCGGCATCCCGGAACGGATCGCACTCGGTGATGGCGTTGGGGTCGGTCTTGGAGGCCTTTTTGGCAGCGGTCCATCCGCTCTCGTAGATGAAGGCGGGGTCGCAGTACAGCTTGTAGCCCACCAGGCTCATGGCGAGCGGGCGGCCGCGGCGGTCGAGGAGTTCGCCGCGCTGGGCGAGTTCCTTGCGCACGCTGGTGCGGCGGCCGGCGTTGGCGTCCAGTTCTTCGGGCGGCGCCACCTTGAGCTGCGCCACGCGGAGGAGCGTCAGCGAGAGGACCACCGCGGTGCAGGCCACGATGCCGCGCGCCCAACGGCGGGTGCGCGCGGACTGCTCTGAGGAATCGATGGTGACGTCGCGCGTGGGCGAGGTGGCGGCCGGGATCGCGGGCTCCGCGGATGCGGGGTGCTGCGCGGAATGAGAGGTCTCACTGTCCACGGGTGGTTCCCTTTGCCTGTGCGGCGCCCTTCGCGGGCGCGGGCTTCTTGCTCGAGCCGGGCTTCTTCGTTGTGGGGCGCTTCGGCGTGGTCGCCTTCTTCTTCGGTGCGCCCGCCGTCGATTCGGTCTTCGCGGGCGACTTGCCGCCGAGGGCGTCGGCTGAGGGCGTTGCCAGCGTGGACGACGCAGCGTCCGCGCTCTCCTGGGCACTCTCCTGGATGGGCGCCAGGTCCAGCTTCAGCCGCTCGGCGTACGCGCGGATGTCCGCCGGATCGCTGCGACCGGCGATGTTGGCGCGCAGGCGCCACTGGCCCCGCTCCTGCTCCACGATGCGGTTGTGCGCACGCGAGATCTCGTTGGAGACCTCGTAGCGCTGCTGCCGCAGGGAGAGGAGCGACAGACCCATCGCTCCGACCGCGACCATGATGACGAAGAGCTTGGCGAAGATTCTCATGGCGTGCGCTTCCGTGCGCCCGCGTGCCGCGCCGCCGGCAAGGCGGCAGGGCGAACGGGTTGTTCAGCCCCTTGCACTCAGCCCTTGGTCGGGATCTTCAGGGTCTGGCCGGGCTTGAGCGCGGCGGGATCCTTGATGCCGTTGTGCTTGAGCAGCTCGGCGACCTTGACGCCCTGCTTCTGCGCGATGCCGTAGGCGGTGTCGCCCTTGCCGACGGTGACGGTGGCGGCCACGCGAGCAGCGGCCTTCGGCTCGGGAGTCGCACGGGCGACCGAGGTGCCGGCCTGCGGCGCGGACTTGGCCACGGCGCCGGGCTTCAGCACGTCGATGGGCGGGATGCGCAGGTCGGAGTTGAGGGCGAGCTTCGCCGCATCGGGCGAGACGGCCTTGTTGTAGTCCTGGAGCTTGGTGGCCAGGGAGCCGTCGCCGTACTCACGGGCGGCGATCGACCAGTAGGTCTCGCCCTTCTGGACCTTGTGGAACTTCACGGGCGTGCCGTCTGCCTTGGCGATCTCGACGGGGAGGCCGACCGGCTGGGCCGCGGGATCACCGAGCGCAACGACGCCCGCATCGGGGGCGTCAGGGAGCGTGCTGGCGCCGTCCTTGCCCAGGTTCACCGCACCGGCCACGAGCGCGTCACCACCGACGGCGTCGAGCTGGACGGGCTCGGTCTCGGCGGTCTTGGGCTGGGCCTCGGCGACGGTGGCCGGGTCGAAGCGCTGCGCCGAGAAGTGGTCGGACACCAGGATGCCGACGAAGAGCATGAGGCCGAAACCGATCACCAGAGCAAGCTTGTTCTCGCGCGTCATTGCGCACCACCCTTTTTGTGTGCCTTTTCAGGCAGAAACCGTGCGGTCGTGGCATGCCACCCATGGCTGCCCGCCATCGGTTTCATCGGCAGTGGCGGCGTGATTGCATCAGCGGTCGGCGGCGGATTCCGTGCCGAATTCGAAGACGCGGAACTTGGCGCTCCGTGCCCGCGGGTTGGCGCGGATCTCGGCGTCGGCGGCCTCAGCCGGCTTGCGGGTGAGGCGGGTGCCGAGTCCCTCGCGTTCCCATTCCGCGAAAGAGTGCTTGACGAGGCGGTCCTCAAGGCTGTGGAACGAGATGATGCCGGCCCGGGCGCCGGGCTGCAGCCAACTTGATCCGCTTGCCAGGGCCCGGCCGCCCTGCTCCAGCGCGGTGAGCAGGCCCCGGAGCGCCCCGAGTTCGTCGTTCACCATGATCCGGAGCGCCATGAACGTCCGGGTGGCGGGGTGCATCCGGCTCTCCCGGGCACGTGCGCCGTAGGCGGCCACCACCGCGGATGCCAGGTCGGTGGTGGTGCGGATGGGCGCCCTCCCCCGGCGTTCGGCGATGATCCGGGCGATCCGGCGGGCGAAGGGGTCCTCGCCGAGCTGGAAGATGGCGTCGGCAAGCTCGGCCTCGGGCAGGCGGGCCACCAGTTCGGCGGCGGTCTCGCCCCGCGAGGTGTCCAGGCGCATGTCGAGGGGTCCCTCGGCCTGGAAGCTGAAGCCGCGCAGGGGGTCGTCCATCTGCGTGCTCGCGAAGCCGAGGTCGGCCAGGACGCGATCGGCACGCCAGCCGGCGGCGCGGATCGCCTGGTCGGCATGGGCGAAGGTGCCGTGGTGGGCGCGGACCTCGACGCCGTCGACGGCGCGCACCCGGGACTCCGCAAACGCCAGGTTGGCCGCATCGAGGTCCAAGAGGAACACCCGGGACCCCGCACCGCCGCGGCGTGCCAGGGCCTCGGCGTGACCACCGCGACCGGCGGTCAGGTCCGCGACGGTCCCGCCCGCAGGCATCGCGAGGAGCTCAAGGATGGTGTCGAGCAGGACCGGGAGATGGCCCGCACGGGCACTCATGCGCCGGGGGCGTCCTGCCCGGGCGAAACGGACGGCGCGGGACGCGGTGCGGCGCGGCGGACCACGGTCGGTGCCGCCCCGACGCCGCGCATCGCGTACGCGAGCAGCGCCAGGAACGACAGGACCAGGAAGATGAACGGCCAGAGCAGTCGTCCGCCCTCGAAGAGGAGGTAGACGCCGACCCCGAGGCCAAGGAGGCACAGCCCGGACTCCATGCCGTAGAGCGCAAGGACGGCCTTGCGAACCGATCCGTCCATCGAGCGCTTCACGCGGTGGTGGAGGTGGTTGGCATCGGGCGTCGAGAACGGCACACCGGCGCGACGGCGACGGATGATGGCGAGCGCCGTGTCGAGGATGGGCAGTCCGAACATCGCCAGCCCGCACATGACGAGCAAGGTGGAGTGGCCTTCGTATCCGGAGTCCGGCGGAAGTAGCGGCGGCGGTGCGCCGGGCAGCGCTGCGGCAGCATCCGGCACGGCGCGCACCACCAACGGGCAGCCGAACGGGCGCAGGTTGGCGAACGTCATGATGATGGTCACCGAGAGGTAACCGATCAGGAGGCTGCCCGCATCGCCCAGGAAGATGGACGCGGGGTTGAAGTTGTAGACCAGGAAGCCGAGGCACGCGCCGAGGAGGCTCATGCAGAGCACGACGCGGGCGCCTGCCATTGAACTGGCCATCTCACCCACGTTCAGGATGTCCGGCGGAAGCGCGTAGACGATCAGCAGCGAGAGGGCGAGCAGGCCCAGGCACATCACGGCGGTGATGCCGGAGAGCAGGCCGTCCAGGCCATCCAGCAGGTTTGCGGCGTTGCTGCCGCCGAGGACGAATGCCGCCACGAGCGCGGTGCCGACCCAATAGAAGATCACCGCGTTCTGCACCGCGAAATCGCCAAAGTGAATCAGTGAATCCTGCGGCCCGCCCATGATCGGCGTCATGAGGCCGGTGGCGACGTTGACGCCGATCTCGTCGATGGCGAGCGCGGCCGCGGCCACCAGCTGGCCGGCGATCTTCAGGCGGGCATCGAACTTCCAGATGTCGTCGGCCAGGCCCGTGAACGTGATGGCGATCATCCCG
>CAMBSR010000074.1 GCA_945870475.1 Phycisphaera mikurensis NBRC 102666 | reverse complement strand
CTGCGGGCCGGTCTTCCCCTTGCCGAGGTCGACGAGATCCTGTCGCTCGGCGCGGAGGGCGCTGCGCGGGCGCGTGCCATTCACGCGGCGGTGGAGGAGGGGATGATGGAGCGCGCGGATGGCGCGCTCCGCTTCACCGAGCGGGGCATGATGCTCGCGAACGTGGTGCTCGCGAAGCTCGTGTGACGCGTCCGCGCCGGGAACGTGATCGAATCGCTCAGCCGCCCAGGTAGCGCTTGATGCCGCGGATCGTCGACTGGCGGCCGATCTCGGCGATCGACTCGGTCAGCGGGATCTCCTTCGGGCAGACCTTCACGCAGTTCTGGCTGTTGCCGCAGTCGGCGATGCCGCCCTGGCCCATCACGGCGTCGAGGCGGTCGTTGGAGAGCGTGGCGCCGGTGGCCTGCATGTTGAAGAGGCGCACCTGGCTCCAGACCTGCGCGCCCTGGAGCGAGGTGTCCCACTTGGACGCATCTTCCTCGAGCTCGAACTGCGGGCATGCCTCGAGGCAGCATCCGCACGACATGCAGGTGCTGAGGACGTAGCGCGTCTCCGCCGTCGCGGGGTTCTCGAGCGGACCGCGGCCGAGCGACCACGTGCCGTCGATCGGCACCCACGCCTTGACGCGGGCCAGGTTGTCGAACATGCGCTGGCGGTCGACGCAGAGGTCGCGGACCACCGGGAACGTGCTCATGGGTTCGAGCGAGATGGTGCCGTCGTCCTGGATGATGTTGGCGATGAGCGCCGAGCAGCTCTGGCGCACGCGGCCGTTGATGACCATGGTGCACGAGCCGCAGACTTCCTCCAGGCAACCGCTGTCCCACGCCACCGGCGTGGTGGCGGCGCCGGCCACGGTCTTCGGGTTCGCGGCGATCCACTGCAGCACGCTGATGACGTTGGCGCCCTCGCCGTAGGGCACCTGGAACTCTTCCCAGCGGGCGACGGCCTGCGGGGTGTCCTGGCGCTTGACGCGGACGCGGACGGTCTTTGACGCGGAGGCGGGGGTGCTGGGGGCGACCATGGGTGTGATTCTCGAGTGGGGGGCCCGGTCTGGGCCCGTTCGGTGGCGTTCCGGGGCCGTCGGGAGCATTCCTGGACGGGTTCCGGAGAAGTTTGGGAATGAAATGATAGGCACATTCCGATACTGGTGGAGCATGCTTCCGGCACCCCTCAAGCTCCTCCGGCCCGGCGACTGGGCCAAGAACGCCTTCGTCCTGCTCCCGGCCGTCTTCTGGCTGGCAGGCGAGGGGCGTGGCGCAGCCGCGGAACTGGTGCAGGAGCAGCTGTTCCGCGTGGCCCTGACGGTGGTGGCCTTCTCCATGGCCGGCAGCGGCTTCTATGCCATCAACGATGCCCTGGATGCCGAGGAGGACCGCAAGCACCCGACGAAGCGGCATCGCCCGGTGGCATCCGGCAGGATCTCGCCCGGTGCGGCCACCGCGCTCGGGGTGGCGCTGGTCATCGGCTCCGCCCTCGTGGCGTGGGGCGTGCGGCCTGCGGTGCTTGGCGTCGTACTCGTCTACATCGCGATGCAGGTGGCCTACAACGCCAAGCTCAAGCGCGTCCGGCTGCTCGACGTCATCACGGTGGCCAGCGGCTTCGTGCTGCGTGCCATGGCGGGCGCGCTTGCGCTCTCGATTCCCGTCTCCACCTGGCTGGTGGTGGTGGTGTTTGCGCTCACGCTGTTCCTGGGATTCGTCAAGCGCCTGGGCGACCTGCGCGCCGCGGACCTGGCGCGCGCGCACGGTGATCCCACCGAATGGAAGCCCCGTGCCGGCTACGACAGTGTCGACGATCTCAACTGGCTGTTGGCCACCACCGGTTCGCTGACCATGATGGCGTACCTGCTGTACTCACTCAGCGACCACGCACGCGGGATCTTCGGCGCACGTGCCACGGGCTTTGCGCTGCTGGCGCCGCTCGTGTTCGTGGTGATCCATCGCCTGTACCTGCGTGCCAATTCCGGCCGTGCTGAGAGCCCCGTCACGGTGGTCCTCGGCGACCGCAGTGCGCTGGCGGCCACGATCCTCTTCGGTGGCGGCGTGTTGGCCGTCCTGTTCTGGCCTCCCGCGGAAGCCGCGCTCGGCGCGCTCTTCAAGTAGGTTCAGTGCCCGTGGACCATGGCGCGCAATCCCCGAGCATGTGGTGGCGATTGGCCCCGGCCGTGCTGGCGTTCCTCTGTGCGGTGTCCGTGCTGCCGGTGATCTTCCTGGGTCGAGATGCCACCAGCGAGGCGTTTGACCAGCAGATCGCGCACTTGCCGGCCGTCGAGCAATTCGCCACGCAGCTGCCGGCGCCCGATCTTTCCAACTATCCGAGCGCCACCGGTCCGGGATACCACCTGCTGCTGGCGGTGCCGGCACGGCTTGGCTTCGGCGTGCAGTGGCTGCGGGTGATCTCGTCGCTTGCAGGCGTGGGTCTCGTGCTCCTGGCGTGGCGCGGCGGTGCGCGCGCCGCGGGGCCGGGCGTTGCATTCGCGCTGGCGCTTCCGCTGGCGTTCTCCTCGTATGTCCTCAGCGGATCGGCGTGGCTGACGACGGACGTGCTCTCGGTGCTCGTGGGCTCGGCCGTCGTCCTGATGGCCGCGTGGGCCGTGCCCGATCGTCGGGCCTTCTTGGCGCTGGCGGTGTTGCTGGCGGCGGCGCTCTCGATGCGGCAGACGAACGTCTTCCTGGCCGTCCCCATCCTGGCAGCGGGCATCCTTGGGTCGCCGCTCGGTCGATCCGCCTCGGATGCGGAACAGTGGCATGGCGATGAGCCGCGCCGGTGGAGCAGGCTGGCGTGGGCGTGCCTGGCATTGCTGCCGGGAATGCTCCTTCTCTTGGCGTTGGTTCGCGCGTGGGGTGGCCTGGTGCCGCCTGCATTCCGCGAGATGCACGACCGAGGCCTGAACCCCATTGCGCCTGCCTACGGAATGGCGCTCGTCGGCGTGTGGGGCGGCATTGCGCTCCTGCCGATGGCTGCGGAGGTGCTGCGGGCCGTTCGAAGGCATCGCCTGGCGGTGGCGCTGTTGGCGCTCTTCGCGGTGGTCGCGGCCGCGATGCCGGAGAGCAGCTGGAGCCGCGACGAAGGCCGCTGGGGCGGGGCCCTCTGGCAGGCCGTCAAGTCATTCCCGGTGATCGACGGTCGTTCGACGCTCCTCGTTGCTGCGGCCGGCCTCGGCACGATCCTTCTCTCCGCGCTCTGGATCCGTGCCGCGGAGGTACGCCGTGGGCGTCAGGCCACCATCGTCATCATGACGCTCCTCGCCTTGTTCGTGGTGCAGGCCGGCAACAGCCAGGTGTGGGAGCGTTACTTCGACCCCGCCATCCTGGTCGCGTTGGCATGGCTGACGGCGCTCGGCATCGATCGCACGCGGCCGCATTCGGCCGGGCGGGCGGTGCTTGGTGCGGGGCTCTTGGCGTTGGCGCAACTTGCCATCTCGGCGCTCAACTTCTGGGCGCCGGCGTTCGGGCTGTTTGCGGTTCCCTGACCTGCGTTCGGTGACCTGCGCTCAGTGCGCGCCGGCCGTGGCCGGTTCCTTCGCGGCGCTGCCGTCCTTCTTGCCGTACGTGCGCGCGCGGGGTGCCACGAGCGTCGGTTCCACGGCTTCCCACGAGACGTCGCAGCGCTGCGTGGACGGGTTCCACGTGGCGAGCGAGGTCTTCATGAATTCCGCGTCGTTGCGCTCGGGGAAGTCGGTGCGGAAATGGCTGCCGCGGCTCTCCTTGCGGGCATCGCCGCAGGCGAGCATGGCGTCGGCCAGGGCCAGCATGTCGCCGAGGGCGCGTGCGTACGCCAGGTTCTGGTTGGTCCAGGTGCCGGTGTCGCTCAGGCCGATCCGCGAATAGCGCTCGCGCAGTGCATCCAGGTTGCGGCGGGCGCGCGTGAGGCGCTCGGCGCTCTTGACCACCGTGCTCGACTCGGTCATCTCCTCGCCGAGCTCGTGGCCGATGGCGTAGGGGTTCTCGGTGCCCTTGGATTCCGCGAGCGCCTTCGCCGTGGATTCCTCGGCGCGCACCGCATCGTCGAAGAGCGAGGCGGGGGCCTCGGCGCGCGATGCATTGGTGCGAGCGTAGTTGACGATCGAGAAGCCACCGAAGAGGCCGTCGAACGTACAGCTCAGCAGCGCGTTCGCGCCCAGGCGGTTGGCGCCGTGGTACTGGTAGTTGCACTCGCCGAGGGCGTAGAGGCCGTCGACGTTGGTCATCAGGTTCTTCGGGTCGCCCTGGATGATGCCCTTGTTGTCGGGCTTGGGCGCGTACTGCACGTACATGCCGCCCATCGAGTAGTGGACGCCCGGGAAGATGCGCATCGGCACCTCTGCGGGGTCCTCGCCCACGAACTTGCGGTAGATCTCGATGATGCCGCCGAGCTTGCGCTCGATGTACTCGCGGTCGAGGTGCGAGAGGTCGAGGTAGACCTGGCGCTGCCCGCCGACGCCCATGCCGTCCTCCACGCAGATGGAGAAGATCTCGCGCGTCGCGATGTCGCGGGGCACGAGGTTGCCGTACGAGGGGTAGCGCTCTTCGAGGAAGTAGTAGCGGTCGGCGTCCGGGATCTGCCGCGGATCGCGGTTGTCGCCCTTCTTGCGCGGCACCCAGACGCGGCCGCCTTCGCCGCGGGCGCTCTCGCTCATGAGGCGCAGCTTGTCGGCGCCGGGGATGGCGGTGGGGTGCACCTGGACGAACTCGCTGTTGGCGAACTTCACGCCGTGGCGGTAGCAGCGGCCGGAGGCCGCGCCGTTGCACATGATGCTGTTGGTGCTCTTGCCGTACACCAGGCCGAGGCCGCCGTTGGCCATCGCCACCGCGTCGGCGCGGAAGGCGCGCACCTGCATGGTGCGCTGGTCCTGCGCCACGATGCCGCGGCAGGTGCCGTCGGCGTCGACGATCGGGCGCAGGAACTCCCAGTGGATCCACTGGGTGATCTTGCCCTCGTCGGTGGCGCGGCGCGCCTGCTCGTCGAGGGAGTAGAGGAGCTGCTGGCCGGTGGTGGCGCCGGAGAAGTGGGTGCGCTTGTAGAGCGAGCCGCCGAAGAGGCGCAGGTCGTGGCGCCCCTCCTGCGTGCGGTTGAAAGGCACGCCCATGCGGTCGAAGAGATCGATGACGCGCGGCGCCCAGTGGGCCATCTCGTAGACGGGGGCCTGCTGCGCCAGGAAGTCACCGCCGTAGACGGTCTCCTGGAAGTGCTCCCACTCGCTGAAGCCCTGCTGGCGGGCGACGTCGTTGCAGGCGTTGATGCCGCCCTGCGCGCACACCGAGTGGCTGCGCTTGACGGGGACGACGCTGAAGAGGTCGACCTGGACGCCGAGCTCGGCGCACTTGACGGCTCCGGCCAGTCCGGCGAGGCCGCCTCCGACGATGATGACGCGCTGGTTCTTGGTGCTCATGGGTGTTCCGTCCTCCGTTGAACTGTAGGCGTGTATCGCGGCGCGGTCAGTGGGTTTCGGTGGGTGCGGGCATGGCGGCAGGGGACGTGGCGGCGGAGTCGTGCTTGCGCGCCTCCACTTCCCTGGCCGTGGCCACGTCCAGCGTGGCAAAGCCGTAGACGGACATGACGCCCGCCACGGCGAGGACGATGCCCACGGAGGCGCACACCTGGCCCCAGCGCTTCATGGCCGGGGCGCTCAGGGTGAGTCCCCAGGTGATGCCCGCCGTCCACAGGCCGTTGGCGAAGTGGAAGACGATGGAGAGCACGCACACCAGGTAGAAGGCAGCCATCAGCAGGCCGGCCGAACCGCCCTGGAAGTGCACCGCGGTGGAGGAGGCGGCGTGGTGTGGATCGAAGGACGGGAAGAGCCCGCCGTAGGTCCAGCCCCAGCGAAGGCTCGAGATGTGCATGAAGATGAAGAGGAACGCCACGTAGCCCGTGATGCGCTGCCAGACGTAGCGCCAGTTGTCCTGGTACGCGTAGCGCTGCACGTTGACGTGCCCGGTGGAGGCGAGATACACGCCGAACACCGCGTGGAACGCCAGCGGCATCCAGATGCCGAACACCTCGATCAGCGTGAGGAACGGAATCGAGTGGATGAAGTTGACCTCGTCCTGGAAGGTCTCGATCCCGCGCACCACGCCCGGCTCCGTGGAGGTGGGGCTGGTCCACCGCGCCCACATGATGGAGCTGTTGGTGAAGAGGTGCGGGAACAGGAAGACGCCGATCGGCACGATGCCGGAGAGCGAGTGCAGGCGGCGGAGGAGGAAGTAGTGCTTCGCGAGGAGCGAACCGCCGGTGGCGGGGGCATGCTTCGTGTGGGTCATGGATGCAGGTGTCCGTATCGGGCAGGCGCGTGCGCTGTGCGTGGGTCAGGGGATGATGAGCTTGCTTGCGGCGCGGGCCGGCTTGGAAGCGGCCGGGGCGGCGGTGGCACTGAGATTGGCGGGGCTGGTGGTGACGGAGCCGGGGGCACGGCTCATCTGCTCGGCCACCATGCGGGTGATGGCGGTGAAGCGCATGGCGAGTTCGCGGTTCACTTCCTCGATCTCGCCGGCTTCCTCGGGGGTGAGGTTGCCCTTGGTCTTCTCCTCGAGCACCTTCAGGAGGTCGATGGCGAACTTCGAGCCCTCGAGGTCGACCACGACGCGCCCCTGCGGGTCGGCCATGGTGCCGAGCCCCATCACCGCCTGCGAGGCGAGGAGCCCCACCAGGCTGCGGAACTCTGCGGGCGGCAGCTGCTCGGGACCGCCCTCGGCGGTGCGTGCCTGCAGCGCGGCTTCCTTCTCCGCCAGGCGCGTGCGCTCTGCCTCGGCCTGTGCCTTCCAGTCGCTGTCGACGTGGAGGCTGGGGGCAGGGCCGTCGGAGGGATGCTGGCGGGTCGGATCGGTCATCGTGGTCCTTTCGGGGAGCCGGGAAGTATAGGACGGCCCGGGCGTACAATCCCGCGAAGTCATGGATGACCTCCGCAGCCTGCTTTCCCGATGTGCAACCCGGCTGGCGCCCGCCGCGCTTTGCGGGGTGGTGGCGCTGTGGGGGGGCGGGTGCGGCACGACCTCGGAACTCGAGCAGAACGTCAAGGACGTGGACATCGCGGCCTTCTCGACGCCGCCCACCGACCACGTTCCGGAGGTGGTGGCCACGCCGCTTGCGGAAGTGGAGCCTCCCTCGACCACCGATTTCGAGCACGTGACGACGCTGGCCGACGGCACCAAGGTGACGCGCGCCGTGGAGGCGGTGTCCGCCATGGACCCCGCGACCGGGAAGCCGATGACCGAATTCGTGGAAGAGAGCAGCGGCAAGTCGCTGCGTGTCGGCCAGCGCTGGCCGGTCGAGTGCCTGGTGGGGCAGATCAACGGCCGCCCGATCTTCGCGGAAGAGATCTTCAAGCAGGTCGAGGCAGCCGTGCTGCTGGCCGCGCGCGATCCCAACGCGGACAACGCGCGCCAGCAGGTGGATGCCATCGTGCGCAAGGCGTTCCGCCAGCAGGTGGAGTCGGAACTGATCCTTGCCGAGGCCGAGAGCCGCCTGACGCCGGAGATGCGGCAGGGACTCCTGGGCTGGCTGAAGGACATCCAGGAACAGACCATCGCGCAGCACGGCGGCACGCGCTCCGGCGCCGAGGAGGCGATGGAGGACGAGATGCAGATGTCGGTGGAGGAGTACGTCACCGCCACCAAGAACCGCGAGCTGACGCGCGACATCCTGCGCCGCAAGGTGGATCCCCGCGTGGTGGTGAGCTGGCGTGACGTGGAACGCCTGTATTCGCAGCGCCGCTCGTCCTATGCACCGGACCCGCTGTTCCGCCTCGGACGCATCCGCCTGAGCAAGGAACAGCAGGCCGACAAGGTGGAGACGGTCAAGAAGATGCTGGCCGAGAAGAAGCCGTTCCAGGAAGTTGCCGACGCGGTCGGCATGCCGGAGCACGGCTTCTGGCGCGCCGTCACGGCCACGGGTGGCAAGATGAACGTGGGCGACATGACCGACGACCTGCAGAAGGTGGTCGGCAAGCTCGGCGTGGGCGACGTGAGCGAGCCGCTCGAGCAGCGGACCACCATCTCGTGGTTCTCGGTGATCGGCACGGAGGTTCCGCGCAGCATCTCGATCTTCGACCCGGACCTCCAGCTCAACCTCCGCGGCGAGCTGCGCGGCACCCAGGAGCGCATGGAGCAGGCCCGCTACATCCAGTCGCTCCAGAAGCGCTGGCTCGGCGCGAGCATCACCAAGATGGAACTGCGCCTGGTGCAGATGGCCCGCGAGCGCTACCTGGATCCGCTGAAGACGCTCAAGGGCACGGGCAACGGCGCAACACAGGGTCGTTGAACCAACGCGGCGGTGAAGCGCTTGCACGTGGCCTGTACCACCAGCGGTGGTGAGGCCATTGCCGAACCGACGCCATTGGCACAACACGTGCCTGGCCCCCTCGCCGGAGGGGCAGCGGCGGCGCCATGCCGCCCGCCCCGCAAGGCGACGGGGCCAGTAGACGGGCGGGGCCGGGATTGGCGTTCGATCGCCCTCTTCGTTGCGGGCTGTTCGAAGTTCCACCGCACCCTTCGCTGCGCACGGGACCCCTGTCCCGCGGACGGCCTCGTTCCACCCGGCTCCTCTCGGCCTCGACGACAACCGCTCGTCCGGGCGGCACCCGGGAGTAATCAGAAGTCATGCTGCCGGACTTCGCGCTTGTCGACGCCTCGGGCCAGGGGTCCCGTGCTCGCTGCGGGTGCTCGCACACGTGACATTCGCATCATGCTCATATTCACACCAGCGGCGGTGAGGCCATTGCCGAACCGACGCCATTGGCACTCACGGTGCCTGGCCCCCTCGCCGGAGGGGCAGTGGCGGCGCCATGCCGCCCGCCCCGCAAGGCGACGGGGCCAGTCCCCTGCGGGATCGGCTTCGCGTGACCGCCATGCCGCCCGCCCCGCAAGGCAGCACAATGACCTCACCACGGCGACCCCGACGCATCAAACGCATGCGGCCAGTGCATCACGGACGTCCCGCCGCCAGCATCCACTGACACGGCCACCACGTCGAACTGGAACAACCGCTCCCGGAACTCGGGCCGCTCCGCGAGCGTCGCTGCAAGCCGCACCAGGTTTCCTTGCTTGACGTGGTCCACGCGCTCCTCGGGGTTCCACGCACCGCGACGCGTCTTCACCTCCACCACGGCCACTGCGCCCCCCGGCGCCAGTGCCACGATGTCGGCCTCGTCGTCGCCGATGCGCAGGTTGCGCTCGATCACGCAGTAGCCATGCGACGCCAGGTGCGCCGCAGCCGCTGCCTCGCCCAGTGCCCCGAGTGCTGCGCGTGCATGTCCCGTGTGGTTTCCCGGAGCTTCTCCCATGCCCCGAAGGTAACGCCGCCCCGGGCGTTGGACCGGGGCGGCGGCGGAAGTTCATGTGCGGTTGATGCAGTTCCCGTCAGTGATGCACCCAGCCCGGCGCCACCAGCCCGGTCTGCTGGCGGGAGGCGGGGAAGAGCACCAGGTTGACGGCGTCGAAGACGCGCGTGGCATTGCGCTCGGCTGCGGGGTAGTGCTCCGCGGTGGCCTGGCGCAGGGCGGCCTTGGTGGTGCCGGCGGCCGCCAGTTCGGCGTCGGTGGCGGAGTCGATCTCGCCGTTGATGGTCTCGCGCGTCCACTCGGGGTGGTACTGGATGCCGTAGCTCAGGGCACCCACGCGGAAGGCCTGCACCTTGCAGTGCTGGCCCTGCATGACGAGCGCGGCACCCTCGGGCAGTGCGCTCACGTGCTCGCCG
>CAMBSR010000073.1 GCA_945870475.1 Phycisphaera mikurensis NBRC 102666 | reverse complement strand
GTCTTCCAGTTCTATCACCTGCTGCCCGAACTGACGGTGCTCGAGAACACGCTGCTTCCTGCCACGGTGGGCGTGGGGCCCTTCGAGTGGCTGCGCCGCCGCGGCGAGATCCGCGAGCGCGCGCGCGCGCTCCTCGACCGCTTCGGGCTCTCGCACCGCTTCCGGCACCGCCCCGCGGAACTCTCCGGCGGCGAGCGCCAGCGCGTGGCCATTGCGCGCGCACTCATGCACAACCCGGAGGTGCTGCTTGCCGACGAGCCCACCGGGAACCTAGACGCCAAGACCGGCGAGTCGATCCTCGACATGATCGCCGAGCAGCACCGCGCCGGCCTGACCATCGTGATGGTCACCCACGACCAGTGGATCGCCGCGCGTGCCAACCGCACCGTCCACCTGGTGGACGGCAAGGTGGCCGAAGGCCTGCACGGCGCGGCGGGCTGACGCGCGCCGCGTCCTCTACACTTCCATCCATGCTCCGCCCCGCCCTGCGCGCCCTCGCTGCACCCGTGTCCCGCGCAACGCTTGCGCTCGCCGCCGTTGCCGCACTGGCTGCCTGCAGCACGCGGAACCCCTACGCCAACGACATCTGGTACTACAACCCCGAGCCGGGCTCCACGCTGGTGCCGCGCGTCCAGTCCGGCCCGCGCAACCTGGCCATGTTCCGCGGCGACACCGGCATGCCGCTCGACTGGTACGGCATCTCCGCCGGCGTCCGCTGGGCGGACATCGTCATCATCGGCGAGCAGCACGACGACGAAGTGGCGCACGGTGTGCAGGAGGCATTGGTGGCCGAGACCCTGGCCGCCTGGCCGGGCAGCGCCGTCTCCATGGAGATGCTCGAGCGCGACGAGCAGCCGATCGTCGACGCATACCTCGCGGGCAGCATCACCGAGGACGAGTTCGTGGACCGCACCGGTTCGCGCGACTGGGCGTCGACCGGCTCGTGGCACCTCTACTACCAGCCGGTGGTGGACGCCGCGCGCCACGCGCACGCGCCGGTCATTGCCGCGAACGCGCCGCGCGAATACGTGCGCCGCGCCCGCACCGAGGGCTACGCCGCGCTCGAACAGCTCCCCGCCGACGAACGCGCGCTCTTCTCGGTGCCGCTGCGCGACCCGCCGGCCTCCTACCGCGCGCGCTTCAAGGCGCTCATGAGTGGCGACGGCGCGCACGAGGTGGACGAAGCCAAGGTCGACGAGATCCTCCGCTCCCAGCGGATGTGGGACGCCACGATGGCCGATTCCGTGGTGCGAGCGCTCGACGCCGCGCCCTACGGCGGCAAGGTGGTGCACCTGGTGGGCCAGTTCCACTCCGAGCACGACGGCGGCCTGGTGAGCGAGATCCAGGCGCGCGCCCCCTTCGCCAAGGTGCTCACCATCACGGTGCAGCGCGGCGAGGCCTTCGCCCTGCGCAGCGAGGACACCGGCAAGGCCGACGTGGTGGTCTACGGCATGCGCACGCCGCCGGCATGGCGCAACTTCCAGGCCGGGCCAGATCCTGACGCCGTCCACGGACCAGTGCCGGAGCAGCCGCTCCCGACCTGGGGCTACGCGTACTGATCGGCCCGCTTACTTCCCCAGCAGCTACTTCCCCAGCAACTACCTCCCCAGCAGCTTGGCCAGGTCGGCCTGCGTGTCGACGACCTTGAAGAGCTTGTCCATCTTCATCATGGCCATCAGGCTCTTGAGGTCCTTGTTGAGCCCGTAGAGGACGGGCTGCGCGCCCACGGCCGCGGCCGCGTTGCGGGCGCCGATGAACATGCTGAGGCCCATCGAGCTCATGAAGCTCACCGAGCTGAGGTCAAGCACCAGGTACTTGATGGTCTTCAGCTTCAGGTAGGGGCCGATGTCCTCCTGGATGATCGGCGTCTCGCGCTGGCCGATGTTCGGGCCGGCGAACTTGATCGAGACGATCGGGCCGTCCCAGGCGACTTCGGCGAGCGGCGTCTTCTTGCGGTTGGGAGGGAGTTCCATGAGGCAGCGAGTTATACCACGCCCCAATGCCCACGACCCCCGCGACACGGGCCGTGTTTCAGGCCTTCCGGAGCATCCCGGGCACCAGCAGGCCGCACAGTTCCATGGCCCCCGGCGCCCCGCGCATCCATGCCACCGAGCCCTTGCGCAGTTCAAGGCGCAGACCGGCATCGGACGACACCAGCGCCGACACCAGGTGACCGAGCACGGGCTCATGGCCCACCACCGCAATGCGCGCGTCGATCGGCTGCTCGGCCAGGAGCGCCGCGATCGGCGCCACGCCGTCGGCCGCGCCGGTCTCGAGGAGCTTGGTGCGCACCGGCTTCGGCCAGCGGGCGTGCGCCTGCAGGATGCTGGCCGTCTCCCACGCGCGGGTCCAGCCGCTCGAGAGCACCAGGTCCACGCCCGGACGCCACCGGCGGATGCGGCGTGCCACGCGCTCGAACTCGCGCGCGCCCTCGCGGGTGAGCGGGCGCAGTGCGTCGTCGGGCCAGCGCTCTGGATCGCGGTCGGCGGCCTTGGCATGGCGGATGACGAAGAGTTCCATGGCTTCATGGTACTGTCGATGCCATGGCCGGCTCCATTGCCATCGAGAACGCACGCATCGTGACATGCACCCCGCCCGCGGACGGTGGGCCGCTGCGCGGCGCGGCGATGAACGCGCTGGAGTTGATCGAGCGCGGCCACGTGATCGTCGACGGCGGCATGATCGCCTCCATGGGCGCCGGGCCCGCCGTGAGCCGCGCGGTCTCCATGCGCATCGATGCGCGCGGCCGCGTCCTGATGCCCGCGGCGGTCGATTGCCACACGCATGCATGCTGGGCCGGCGAGCGCTGGGCCGAGTGGGAACTGAAGCGCGCGGGCGCGTCGTACCTCGACATCCTGCAGGCAGGCGGCGGCATCCTCTCCACGGTGAAGGCCGTGCGCGCGGCGCCGCAGGACGCGCTGGCGTCGCAACTCGCCGAGCGCCTGGCGGAGATGCGCGAACTCGGCACCGGCGCGGTGGAGGTGAAGACCGGCTACGGCCTCGACACCGCCACGGAACTCAAGATGCTCGAGGCCATCCGGCAGGTGGCGAAGGTGCTCCCCATGATGGTGGTGCCCACGCTCCTCCTTGGCCACGCGGTGGACGCGGACAACCCGCGCCAGCTTGATGACATGTGTGCCCTGCTCGAGACGCTCGCCGACCGGCAGCACGCCGGCAGCGTGGCGGTGGACGCCTACTGCGAGGAAGGCGCGTGGAGCGTCGAGATGTGCCGCACGCTCCTTGAGAAAGCGAAGCGCCTCGGCTTCGCCGTGCGCATCCACGCCGACCAGTTCAATGCGCTCGGCGGGCTGGAGATGGCGCTCGCCCTCGGTGCGCGCAGCGTGGACCACCTGGAGGCAAGCACGCCCGCCGGCATCGCGGCGCTCGCCGCCAGCCGCGCCATCGGCGTCGCGCTCCCCGCGTGCGGCTTCGCGCTCGACGGACGCTTCGCGAACGGCCGCGCGCTCATCGACCAAGGCGGCGCCCTCGCCGTGGCAAGCAACTGGAACCCGGGCAGCGCCCCGAGCCCCAGCGTGCGCTTCGCCGCAGCACTTGCCAGCCGGCACATGCGACTCACCGCGCAGGAGGCGATCGCCGCGGTCACCTGGAACGCCGCGTGCGTCCTGGGCATCGAGCACCAGGCCGGCGCCATCCGGCCCGGCATGCGCGCCCTGCTCCAGCTCCTGCCCCACCGCGACGAGCGCGCCTACGTCCACGAAGTGGCGGGTGCGGGGCCGGACGTGACGATCATGGGCGAGGACGTGTCGGTGCGGGTGGCGTGAGCGAACAATTCCGGATTTCCGCGGATCCCCGGCACGGGCGGGGGCGTACCTTGAAATCGTAAGCAGTGCCGAGCAACGTTCGAACTGTGCATTTCGGGAGACATCCACCGTGCGACTATTCCGGTACGAGGCATCCACGATCGATGGCCATGACCTCTTCGGCGCCATCGAGGCACTGAACGCCCGCGACGCCGTCACCCGGCTCAGCCAGCGGGGCATGCGCTCCATCTTCATCGTGGCGATCGACGAGCAATCGGCACAGAGCTCGCGGGCCCAGACTGAATCGCTGCGTCTGCGCGCCAGGCGGCCGCCGACCGATGACGTGATCGCCACCGATGAACGTGACAGCAGCGAAGACAGCGTCGATGGCAGCATCGGAGCCATGGACACGCCGGCAGCGCCGTCGGTCAATGAGTCGATCGAATGCCACCAAGCCATCCGCGGCCAGCTGATCATCGACAGCATCGACCAGCGCATCGACAGCATCGACCAGCGCGTCGACAGCATCGACGGGAGCATCGACCTCGATGCCCATGACACCGCGCCACTCGATCGAACGCAGCTTCGGCACGTCTGGGCTCCGACCGCCACCGGCGAAAGGGCGCTGGCACTCATCGAATCCCTCACCAGCCAAAGGGTCTCGTTCTACGACGCGCTCCAAGCGCTGACGTTGCCCCGATGGCCCCGCCGCACCAGGCGGCTGTTCGCCGAGCTCAACAAGCACATGGAGACACCCGGGACAGCGCAGGATCTCCTGGGTTCGCAGCGCTCGGCGTTCGGCAGCGTGGCGTTGGAGTTCCTTCGGATCGGGGAACAGCAGACGGGGATCACCCGATCGCTGTCGGCCTACCTCGCGTTCCGCAGGGAGCAGCGCATCGCCGGGGCGTTCCGGCCGGGCAGCCTGCTCAGCGCCCGCACGCGGCGGTTCGCCATCACCTTCGCATGCGCGCAGGAGATCTCCGGCGACGTGGTCGGAAGTCTGCGGTGCGCGGCGATGGAAATGCCCCGGCGCCTCCGCAGGCGCCTCGCGAAATCGGTGCTGGGGGTCCAATCGGGCGATGACCTCGGCAAGGTGCTGCCGAAGTCCACGTTCTTCCAGCCGGGGTTCGAGCCGCATTTCGTCGAGATGGTTGACGAGGGGCTGCATCTGAGCCAACTGCCCGCCACGCTCCGGCTCCTGGCGTACTCGTGACGCCGGAGGGGCGGATTCGCCTCCGGACGCCGGGCGGCGCACTGGCCGTTTCCGTAGCATCCACGCCCCCGTGCTCGTCACCGACCCCAAGGACATCGCCCACGCCGAAGCCGCCGCGGAACGCGTCGTCGAGGTGCATCGCCGCCTCGTGACGTTCCTGCGCACCGGTCTCACGCTGCCGGAGATCGACTCGTTCGTCGGCGCCGCGCTCAAGGACCTCGGCTGCGAGAGCTGCTTCCTGGGCTACAACGTGCGCGGCCACCCGCCGTACCCGAGCCACGCCTGCCTCAGCCCGAACGCCTGCGTCGTCCACGGGACGCACACCATGAGCCGCGACCCGGTGAAGACCGGCGACGTGCTCTCCATCGACATCGGCGTGCGCAACAAGGGCTGGATCGGAGACGCTGCGTGGACCTACTCCTTCGGCGAGCCCGACAAGCTCACGCGCGCCCTCATGGAGAGCGGCAAGGAGAGCCTGCGCCGCGGCATCGCCGCCATGCAGCCGCAGCGCCCGCTCATCGACTGGGCGAAGGCCGTGCAGGGTCACGTGGAGAAGGAGTGCGGCTTCCACCTGGTGCGCGGCCTCGGCGGGCACGGCATCGGCCGCGACCTCCACGGCCCGCCGTTCATCTCCAACGTGGTGCCCACCTACCCCGGCGAATGGGGCGAGGCGTGGAAGCCGTGGGTCCCGGGAATGCTCGTCGCCGTGGAACCGATGCTCGCCGTCGGCACCACCGAGACGCGCACCAAGGGCCGCGAGTGGCCGATCTGGACCGCCGACGGCTCGCTGGCCGTCCACTACGAGGCCGACGTCCTCATCACCGCCAAGGGCCCGCGCAACCTGACCGAGGGGCTGTTCGAGATGCCGGACGTGATCACGGGGTGATGGTCGCGCGGCTTCGCGCGGGGAACCATCCCCGCGCGCACCGCACCCGGCATTCCGTATCCTCCGCGCCATGCTGAACGCCTTCATCGCCACCGCCGCACTCGCCATCCCGCCGCAGACCAAGGTCTCGACCGTCACCGACGACTACGCCGGCACAAAGGTCAACGACGACTACCGCTGGCTCGAGCCGCTGGAGAAGGACTCGCCCGAGGTCAAGGAGTGGACGGACGCGCAGCTGGCGAACCTGCGCTCGGTGCTCGACCCGCTGCGCTGCCGCGAGGAGCTGACGCAGAAGCTCACGCCGCTCATGCAGATCACCTCGTGGGGCACGCCGATCATCCGCGGCTCGTACTACATGTACACCCTGCGCCAGGGCCGCATGAACCAGCCCGCCGTCTACTTCCGCGACGGCGGCGCCAACACGCCGCCGAAGGCCGTGCTGGATCCGAACGTGATCGACCCCACCGGCCTCACCTCCGTGGACTGGTGGGTGCCCTCGTGGCAGGGCTCGAAGCTGGCCTTCGGCACCAGCAAGGCCGGCAGCGAGATGAGCGTCCTGCAGGTGATGCGCACCGACACCAAGGAGATGTTCAAGGACGAGATCCCCGGCAAGGTCACCTTCGGCGGCTGGAACGGCTGGGGCGACGCCTTCGTCTACACCAAGCTCACCGACCCGAAGGACCCCTACAGCCGCGTGGTGGCGTTCCACAAGCTCGGCGAGCCGGTGGAGAAGGACCCGGTCTTCCTGAAGCAGACCAAGCCCTCCGAGGTGCCGTTCGCCATGCTCGGCGCCGAGGACCGCTGGCTGTGCCTGGGTATGTCGCGCGGTTGGACGGAGAACGACCTGTGGGTGGCCAAGCTCAGCGAGCTCCGCGACGGCAAGGACAACCGCATCTCCATCGCCGTGGGCCGTGGCGCGCAGTTCAATCCCGTGGAAGTGGTGGAGAACACCCTCTACATGACCACCACGCTCGGTGCGCCCAACACGCGCCTGGTGGCGGTCGACATCAACAACCCGGCCGAATCCAACTGGAAGGTGATCATCCCCGAGCGCAGCGACGCCGTGATGAGCCAGGTGGACATGAGCAAGGACGAGATCGTGGTGGTCTGGCAGAAGGACGCCCATGACCTGGTGAACACGTACAAGTACGACGGCAAGCCCATCGCCGAGATGCCGCTCCCCGGCATCGGCAACGCCGCGGTCTCGTGCGACCGCAAGCACACGGAGATGTTCTTCTCCTACGCCAGCTACAACACGCCGCGCACCGTCTACCGCTGCGACCTGTTCTGGAAGCCCTACAAGCCCGAGGTGTGGGCCAAGCCCGAGGTGCCGGCCAAGCTCGACGACATCGAGGTGACGCAGATCCGCGCCGCCAGCAAGGACGGCACGCAGGTGCCGGCCTTCGTGGTGATGAAGCGCGGCACCAAGATGGACGGCAACAACCCGTGCGTGCTGTACGGCTACGGCGGCTTCGACGTCTCGCTGACCCCGGAGTTCATCCCCACCATCGTGCCCTTCCTGGAGCGCGGCGGCATCTACGTGGTGGCCAACCTGCGCGGCGGCGGCGAGTTCGGCGACGCCTGGCACAAGGCGGGCATGCTCGAGCGCAAGCAGAACGTCTTCGACGACCTCTACGCCATCGCCGAGCGCCTGACGACGGACAAGTACACGTCGGCCTCGCACCTGGCCGTGATGGGCGGCTCCAACGGCGGCCTGCTGACGGCCGTGGCAGTGACGCAGCGCCCCGAGCTCTGGAGCGCGGCCATCAGCGCCGTGCCGCTCTGCGACATGCTCCGCTACCAGAACTTCCTGCTGGCCAAGTACTGGGTGCCGGAATACGGCGCCAGCGAAGACGCCAACGCCTTCAAGTGGCTGAGCGCGTACTCGCCGTACCACAACGCCAAGAAGGGCACCAAGTACCCCGCGGTGCTCTTCACGGCCGGCGAGAACGACTCCCGCGTGCACCCGCTGCACGCGCGCAAGATGGCCGCGACGCTGCAGGCGAACACCGGCAGCGACACGGCCGCCGAGCCGATCCTCCTCTACGTGGACCGCGATGCGGGCCACGGCGCAGGCAAGCCGCTCGAGGCTCGCGTGCGCGAGGCGGTCGACCAGTGGTCGTTCCTGATGTGGCAGACCGGCGCATGCAACTGACGGGCGCACGGTCGGCGCGGATCGGCGCGCTCGCTTCGGGCGGCGGCCGTACCGTGGCGAACATCGCGGCCGCCTGCGACCGCGGCGAGCTGGATGCCACCGTGGTGGTGTGCATCGTCACCAAGCCAGGCGTGGGCGCGGCGGCGCGCTGCGCGGCGCTCGGCATCCCGGTGGCGGTGGTGCCGGCCGAGCCGGCGGACACGTTCGACGACCGCATCGACCGCGAGCTCCGCATCCACGGCGTGGACCTGGTGTGCCTGGCGGGCTACCTGCGGCGCTTCCGCGTGGATGCGTGGCAGGGGCGCGCGCTCAACATCCACCCCGCCCTGTTGCCGGAGTTCGGCGGCCACGGCATGTTCGGCGAGCGCGTGCACCGCGCGGTGCTGGCTGCCGGCCGCACCGAGTCCGGCTGCACGGTGCACTGGGTGGACGCGCAGTACGACCACGGCCAGCACGTGGTCCAGCGCCGCTGCCCGGTGCTGCCGGGCGATACGCCCGACACCCTGGCCGAGCGGGTCTGGGCCGAGGAGACGCTCGCCTACCCCGAGGCGATCCGGCAGGTCCTCGGCGCGCAGGCGCCGGCCTGAACCCGGGCAAGGCCCCCGGCGAACGCCCCCGGCCGGGGCTGAGAACGACGGATTTTGGGGTTCTCCCCGGCAATTGAGGAAACCCGCGGGGTTCTCCGTCGTAGCCTTTCGTGAAGTCGATGCGTTATCTCGCCGCCATCGCGGTGCTGGCGCTCGCCGGACAAACGTCCGGGCAGGGATCGGCATCATCAGGATCGGCACCACCGGGATCATCGCCCTCATCCGCACCGAACACCGCGCCCGGCATCCGTGAGCGCGCGCCCGGCGATGCACCCGCCGGACCCGGTCGCAAGGGCACGGCCCCCGGGAGCGGCGGCAGCATCGAGGTGCCCGGCGCCACCGCACCGCGCCTGCGCGAGGACCCGCGCGCCCGGCGCGAGCAGGCGGAATGGAAGGACGGCCACGCCGGCAAGGTCTATCGCTACGGCGAGGACGCCGCGCACCGCATCGTCTTCGCCACCTGCCTGGATGAATCGAGCCACGACGAGATGCTCCGCATGCTCGGCGCGCAGGCAGACCAGCAGGCGTCCACGCTCTTCGACGCGCTGCCCGACACGGAGGTCTTCCTGGCGGTGGCCACGCCCGCCGACATCCGCAAGATCTTCGCCGACAGCCAGACCACCGCCGGCATGTACGAGCACCCGAAGCGGCGCCTCGTGACCGCGGACATCGGCACGGTGCTGCGCCACGAGTGGACGCACGCCATGCACTTCGGCCACATGGAGCGCCTGGGCCAGCCGCACATGATGTGGGTGCAGGAAGGCATCGCGGCCCTCTACGAGACGTACGAGATCTCGCCCGAGGGCACCATCCGCTTCCTGCCCTCCGACCGCCACAACGAGGCGCGGAAGATGGCCGCCAACCGGCGCGCGCTCTCGCTCTCGCAGGTGATCGTCATGAAGCCCGACGAGTTCATGGCCAAGAGCGCCGTCCTCTACCCGGTGGTGCGCTCGGTGTTCGAGTACATGGCCGACCAGGGCAAGCTGCGCCCCTGGTACCGCCGCTACGTGGAGACCTTCGCGCAGGACCGCACCGGGCGCAAGGCCATCGAGGACACCTTCGGCACCACCATCGACGGCTTCGAGACCGCATGGCGCGCGTGGGTGCTGGCGCGGCCCGCCGTGGACACCGCGGTTGGCCAGGGCGAGCGCGACGTGGGCGTCGAGGTGAAGGACGCCACCGATGGTGTGCAGGTCACCAAGGTCGCGCGCGGCTCGGCGGCACAGCGCGCGGGGATCCGCGCAGGCGACG
>CAMBSR010000072.1 GCA_945870475.1 Phycisphaera mikurensis NBRC 102666 | reverse complement strand
TTCCGCGCGGCGGATGCGATCGAGCGCCTCGCCCGCCGTCATGTCCGGCGAGAGGCTCACGTACTCCGGCGTCATCACGTGGCCGGCGGTGCCCTCGGGATAGCCGAGCAGCGTGCGCGTGGCCGCGCGTGCCTGCGGGCTGAGTGAATCCAGGATGCGGCGCGTGACCTCGGACGGCAGGTCATCGAGCAGCTGGACGCGGTCGTCCGGCGTCATCGCGTTAACGATCTCGAGCATCTGCTCGCTGGAAAGCGAGGCGATCAGCTCCGCCTGCTGGTCCACCGGCAGGTAGCTGAACACGGCGCCCGCGCGGTCGCGCGAGAGCAGGCGGAAGATCACGCCCTCGTCGTTGGAGGGAAGATCCACCAGGATCTCCGCCACGTCCGGGTCGTTCAGGCTGTCGATGACGTTCCGCAGCCCCGCCCAGTCGCGGTTGGCGATCAGGTCCTCGATCTCGACTTGTACGAGGTGTCCGAGCACGGAACGGCAGGGTAACGGGGTCCGCGGGATCCTGCCCGACGTGCCGCCCGCCCTGCCCCCGGCCTCAGTCCGACACGCGCGGGGTCTCGCGCTGCGAGGCGCGGCTTCCCTCGCGGACCATGTCCGTGACGCCGGCGGAGTGGGCGCGCAGGAGCTTCAGCGTCTCCGGGTCCGAGGTGGTCTCGGTGATGCTGACGCCCTTCTCGGTGAGCACCACGTCGAGCTTCACCTTGCCGTGACGCTCGAAGAGTTCCTTGAAGACCGGGTCCCACGTGCGGATGGCCAGACCCTCGGTCATGCGTACCTGCATGGCAAGCGCGTGGTCCTTGATGAGCGTGGCCACGGCGGGGTCGTCGGACTCGGTCACCGCGGCGAGGCCGTCGGGGAGCGCCGTCACGGTGCGACGGATCTTGCCATGGTGGTAGAGGAGGGTCTGCCAGACGTCGCGGTCGTAGGCATGGGTGCCGGGGTCGGCGGTGGTGACGCTCGTGGGCGCGCGCGGGATCAGGCGCGAGGGAACGGCCGAGGCGGGCCCGCGCTCCGGCGCTGCGCGTGCATCGACGGGGCGATCCGCAGCACAGCCGACGATGCCGAGCGCCAGGAGCGAGCCGAGCAGGGGTGTTCGGTGGGCAAGGTGCATGGCAGCCGGCATGGAGAGTATCGCTGCCGGGTGCGGGGCGCATAACGACCGACGGATGGTCGTGGCCGGGATCGGCTACACTCGTCGACCCTCTCGGGCTGTAGCGCAGTTTGGTAGCGCGTTTGACTGGGGGTCAAAAGGTCGTGGGTTCAAATCCCGCCAGCCCGACTCCTCACTCCGAAGCGGAAGGCCCGAGCGCCTTCCGCTTCGTCGTTCCGGGGGCGGTCTGTGCGCCGCTGCGCGGCGCGGCGGCCTCCGGCCGCGCGGTCCATGGCGCCTGCGTCGCAGACGTCAAATCCCGCCAGCCCGACTCCTCACTCCGAAGCGGAAGGCCCGAGCGCCTTCCGCTTCGTCGTTCCGGGGGCGGTCTGTGCGCCGCTGCGGATCCACTCCCCGCAGCAACCGATCGCCAGGGATTTGGCTTGCTTCCTCGCCGTCGCGGAGCAGAATCTGGTACCCGGGTTCTTCCGCGCCCCGGCCAGCCTGGTTCCGCTCCCTTCCCTTCCGAGGTGTGCTTCCGTGGACGTCAAGCTCTCGTTCGTATCCATTGCTGCGCTGTCATTCGCCCCATGCGCGCTTGCCGCGGTGATCTTCGACCAGATCGGTGCCCCGACGAACCTGCCCGCTTCGGGCCCGGAGGGCTTCTACCGCTACGGTTCCCAGATCTTCCCCGGGGAGCCGCAATGGGAGCTGCTGGCGCTTGATGACTTCTCGATGAGTTCGGCATTCCGAATCGAGTCCGTCTCTGCGGTGATCGCGGGATACGGTTCGTTCGGGTCGTTCGCCGGCATCCAGGGATTCGAACTGCGCATCTACCAATCGCCTCAACAGGCTGCGCTCGGCGCCGGCGCCGCGCTTGCGGTTGCATCGCTGGGCGTGCCGGCCTCATACGGGGCGTTCGGCACCGGGGTGCGCGTGGACCTCTCGCTTCCGCAGGCAATCGAACTGGCGGCGGGCTCGTACTGGATGTCGCTGCAGGCTGTGAACCCGGGGTCGAACGGACAAGTCGGCGTTGTCATCTCGGACATCGGTGACGGCGTCAGCTGGCAGGCCAATCCCGGCGGCGGGTTCGGCGTTCCGGGGAACGCGTTGCAACGGCCGGTGAACATGGCGTACATGCTTGAAGGAACGTTGGTCCCCGTGCCGGGCGGCGCACTGACCATCGCCGCAGCGATCGCATGCCGCGTTGCCCGGAGACGACCCCGCTAAGCGGCGCGGACGGCGGCAGCGAGCACGATGCCGAGGTCCGCGCCGTTCACGATGCCCTTCGGACCCGTCACGTGTCACTCGTTCGCGGGCACGAGCCAATGCCGTTCCCTCGACAGATGGACACGCTCGAACCCGACATCAACGATCCGCGCGTCTCCGAGCTGATGTCGGACGTCACGACGCTCGTCGCGCTGGGGGTCGCGCGGCAGCTGCTCGCTTCGGGAAAGCGCAAGTCCTCGGCCTATGAAGTCACGGTCGACGCCCTGCGCGTGAGCTGCGACTTCCGGCGGGAACGCGCGCTCCTCGAGGAATCGGCCCGTGCCCTCACCGACCATGCGCTGTCGCTCATGCCGCCGGACCCCGTCGAGCACGGAGCGACTCGTTCCACGCGTGCGGCGGGCGGGGGAACATCGCGATCGGATCAGCATGACCGCCGATGCGCGCCTCCAGCTCGTTCGCGCGCGCGTCGAGCGCTTCCGCGGCCGCAGTGTCGCCCAATTCCCGCTTGACCAGCGCCAGGTAGCGCAGCGGCCTCGCAGAGCACGTGAGGAACGTCGAAGCCACCTCGAAGCTCTTCGCGGCATCGTCGAGGCTTCCGAACCAGGCCAGCGCCACCCCGAGGAGGTAGTGCGCGGCGCCCGCAGTGCGGTCGATGTCCGCTGCGTCGAGGCAATGGTTCGCGCAGGCCTCCAACCGGTCCCTGAGGAGCGCCACCTGCGCGAGCCCCACGTGGCCGCGGACGCTCCGTCCCTGGAATGCGAGCGCCTTGCGGAACCACCGCTCCGCGGGGTCCGGCCGCCCCTGCGCGATGCAGAGGTCGCCGAGCCCCGCACACCCGTCGGAGTCCGACGCCGAGATCCGATCCGTCTCGCGCGCAGCCTCTGCGTGCCGCCCCAGCATGGTCAGCGCGATGGCGCGCGTCAGCAGCACGGGCTGGTCGGCTTCGTCCCGGTCGAGCCACCGGGCCGCGAGCTCGGCGCACTCCTCGTGGCGGCCGCACTGCACCAGCGCGTCGGCCAGCCTGAGCACGTGCCGGATGGTCGCATGTCGCGACTTCAGGACGCGCTCGAGCACCGGGATCGCCTGCGCGGCCCGCCCAGTCGTCCGGAACAGGATCGAGAGGTTCACGTCGCTCTCGACGCGGGCGAACTCCACGCGTTCCGCGGCGTCCTTCGGCAGCGCCTGCATGTAGCCCAGGTCGACGAGCTGCTGGATCGCCTCGAATGCCTCGAACGGGTCCTGGCGGACGCCCTCGGCGTGCAGGCCTGCGTCGCCGGGCTCGTCATCCCAGCTCGCGATCGGCGCGGGCGCGGGCCGCTCGATCACGCCCGCCAGCACGCGGCCGTCCATGTCACGCCCCATCGGCAGGCCGAGGAGGGCCAGCGCCGTGGGCGCGATGTCGAGGAGGCCGGGCACCAGCGGCACCGCGCCGGCGCGCACGCCCGGCCCGGCCATGACCAGCACGCCCGCCGGGGCATGCCATGCCGCCTCGGCGGCGATGCGGTCGGCCGACATGGCAGCACCGTGCATCACGGGGCGCGAGTCCCCGTTGTGGAAGCCATGGTCGCTCAGGAGGATCACGTCCGTGCCTTCCCCCGCGGCATCGAGCAGCTCGCCAAGCATGCGGTCCTGCTCTCGGTAGGCCGCGGCCATCACTCCGCCGAACAGCATGAACTCGCGCATCGAGACATGCTTCATGCGCGGCGCGACGTAGGTCATGAAGTGATGCCCGAGCGCGTCGATCATGTCGTGGAACACCATCGTGCAGTCCCATGGACCCCGGCCCACGGCGTGCATGCTGGCTGCATGCACCGAGCGCGCCTGCGCCAGGTGCGTGGCGAGCGCGTCGAGCAGGCGCCGCTCGGCCTCGGCGCGGCACGTCGCGGCCTCGGGTACGAACTCGGTGAGCCGCCCGGGTCCCAGCGAACTCGGGTCCACCCGCATGGCCGCGACCGTTGCGGCCTCGGACGGCGGATGGACGGCGCCCATCGCCATGGGCCATGACCCGCCTTCGTGGGGGCGCCCCTGCGCAAAGAGGTTGCTGACGCACAGTCCCGAGATCGGCTCGGCGGGGTGCGACGCGTACCACGACACCACGTTCACCCTGAGGCCGTGTTGCGTCAGGATGTTCCAAAGGGCCTTGGTGCGCCGGGAGGTGCTGCTCGCCAGCCGCAGCCCGCCGCCGGCAGGATCGGCCTCCACGAAGTTGAGGATCCCGTGCTTGTCCCCGGTCTTGCCGGTGGCCACGGTGGTCCACAGGATGGGCGACAGCTTGGGGTCAAGCGTCGCGAGCGCGCTGCGCACGCCCCGCCCCGCCAGCCGGGCCAAGTTCGGGAGCTCCCCCCGCGCCAGCATGGGGTCGATGAACGACCAGTCGGCGGCATCCCATCCGAGGATCAGCAGTCGAGGCGCGGGACCGGCAGGGTTCGCGGGATCGGTCATGGCGTCAGGATAGAACGGATCGGCGGGCGGCCCGAAGGCCGCCCGCCGAGGAAGTGAACACGAAATCGTTGTCGCGCCGAAGAGGCCGACTCAGGCCCGACGACGGCGGCCGCAGACCACGCCAGCGACGCCGAGCAGGGCGATCGCGCCGGGCGCCGGGATCGCGGCGGTCGTGATCGACGCTCCCGCGGTGGTCTCGACGGCGAAGCCCATCATGTACCGCTCCGAGATGGCGGCGCCCATGCGCATCACGCCGTATCCGTAGTAGGTCGCCCCACCGCGGATGAAGCGGAACCCGAAGTAGTTGTCCGCGTTCAGGCTGAAGTCGCCGGGAAGACCGTCAGCCCAGCTGGTGCCACCCGAGGTGTTGAACCGCGCCGTGCCAGCGGCGCCCGAATTCGGGATGCTGCTGCCGACCACGAAGCCCAGACCGAGGTTGCTTACTTCGTTGGAATACCCACCGATGTTCACGCCACGCCACGAACCGCCGGCAGTCGTCGCGTACCAATTCATGTACGGGCCATTTGGCGGGGCCTGGTTGCTCAACCCATACGGGTTCATCCAAGGGCCACCAACCGCCCCGGCGGTCGTGCCCGTTGCACCCGTGTTCAGGTTGAAGTAGAGACCGTCACCGTCCGCCGGCACCTGAATGCCCGTCGGGCCGTAGGTGAACATCTGAATGGCGGCGTCAGCCGAGCCAACCACCGCAGTGGCGGCCGCGACCGCGCAGGCGGCAAAGTGCGAATCCAAGCGCTTGGAAAGAGTCTTCACTTTGGGGAACCTCAGTTGAAAGGGAAACAGGGAATCCGAGTCGTCGCGCGACGGAGGGGAGTCCGCCGTGCACGTCCCTGCCACACGGCAGGGGGCCCGGTCCGAGGGAGCGGAGCGCGAGCGACGAAACTTTGACACAGAAACGGCGAAGTGCAAACAAATTGCCAAAATGAGGCCACAATCGTGCTTCCGACCGCGCTGGCGCGGTCAGAATCCACGACTTCAGACCGCCAGCACGGGGCATCCGGGGCCTCGCACCCCGCCGCTACCCTCGGCGCCGTGGGTGCGCGTCAAGAAGGAGGCCGGGATCGGCGGAGTGGTCATCACCGCCAAGCACCATGAGACGACCCCGCGAAACGGCGCGGACGGCGGCAGCGAGCACGTCGATGGCAAGGCCAGGGGTGCACCGGCCACCCCTGGCCCCGCCCGCCGTCAATCCGCGCACACGCCCCAGCCGGCGAGCACGATGCCGAGGTCCGCGCCGTTCACCTGTCCGTCGCCGTTGAGGTCAGCGGCGCAGCTACCCGTGCCGCACGCGCCCCAGCCGGCGAGCAGGATGCCCAGGTCTGCGCCGTTCACGATGCCGTCGCGGTAGAGGTCGGCGATGCACGGCGGCGTGCCGGGCACCACCACGACGTCCGCAAGGTTTGACACGCTGCCGGCGATCGTCGCCGCGCGCGTGTAGACCTTGAACCCGTTGGTCACGAGTGTCGCGCCGGCGGGAACCACCAGGGAATTCACGTAGATGGCCTCGTTCCCCGCGCCCGGCGCGTTGCCGTGCGCGTCCACCAGGTGCACCGTTGCGCCGGCACGGATGCGCAGCGCGCCGAGCAGGAAATTCGACGTCGAGAAGCCGGCATTCACCGGGCCGAGGTCCGCCGCGATTACCTCCACGGCCTGCGTCGGCGCGTCGCCGATTCCCGTCAGTTCGAGCGTCGCCTGGTCCATCACGAAGCGCGACGCATCGTCGATGGCCACGTCGAAGTCGCCGCCCACGCGCAGCCACCACACGGGGTCCGGCAGCACGATCGACGATGACGCCGACACCACGTAGTCGCCGCCGATCGAGTACCCGTCACCGGGGGTCGGGGGAAGCAGGCCGTTGTTGAACTGGCCCGTCATCGTGCCGGTGTTCGTCAGCGAGCCGTAGATGTAGAGGATGCCGCGCTGGATCACCGTGGACCCGCCGTTGGTGTAGTTGGCGAAGACGTCCGTGTCGCCCGCCACGCGATTCTGCCCGCCCACCGCGGTCGACACCGTCTCCGCCAGCACCGGTCCCTGCAGGTAGCACACGCCGCCTGATTGGCTCGCAAGCGCCTGGTTCACGAGCACCGTGCTGTTGCGCTGCAGGAACTGGCCGCCGGAGGACACCGAAAGCTGCTCGAAGGTCAGCGTGCCCGCGCTCGGCGCCACCAGCTTGCCGGCCACCGTGAGACCAGCGGCGGCCACGTCCGGCGACTTCTCGAACACCGTGCCCGTGGCCACCTGCATGAGCGCCGTCGACGGGAGCGTGAGCGGCTCGAGGCCGACGAAGGTGAAGCGCTTCGAGGAGGAATCGACGATGCCGTCGACCTCCGCGAACGCCGGTGCTCCCGCGAGCAGCCGGTCGCCGGCAAAGCCCGCAGAAGTTGCGGACACCAGGCTGTCGTAGCCGGTGTTCCGGGTGGCATTGAAGACGCGGTAGTTGCCGAAGATGCGGACGCTGCCCTGGTTGCCGTTCGCGCCCACGTCGTCGTACAGCACTCCCACCGCGAGCGTGTCACCGGACAGCGAGATCGAATATCCAAACCAGTCAGACGCCGCGCCGTCAGAGGCAGTCAACGCCGCCTGTGCGCTCCACGACGTGCCGCTGCGGACGAACACCCGCACGCTCCCTTCGGTGGCGTTCGCACCCACGGCGTCGTACGGCACTCCTACCGCGAGCGTGTCGCCCGACAGCGAAACCGAAGCTCCAAACGAGTCAGCCGCCGCACCATCGGCGGCGGTCAACGTCGCCTGCGCGCTCCACGACGTGCCGCTGCGGACGAACACCCGCACGCTCCCTTGGTTGGCGTTCGCGCCCACGTCGTCGTACAGCACTCCCACCGCGAGCGTGTCACCGGACAGCGAGATCGAAGATCCAAACTGGTCACTCGCCGCGCCGTCAGAGGCAGTCAACGTCGCCTGTGCGCTCCACGACGTGCCGCTGCGGACAAACACCCGCACGCTGCCCTGGTCGACGTTCGCGCCCACGTCGTCGTTCGGCACTCCCACCGCGAGCGTGTCACCGGACAGCGAGATCGAAGATCCGAAAAGGTCACTCGCCGCACCGTCAGAGGCAGTCAACGTCGCCTGTGCGCTCCACGAGGTGCCGCTGCGGACAAACACCCGCACGCTCCCTTGGTTGGCGTTCGCGCCCACGTCGTCGTACGGCACTCCCACCGCGAGCGTGTCACCGGACAGCGAGACTTCATATCCAAACAACTCATCCACCGCACCGTCGGCGGCGGTCAACGTCGCCTGCGCGCTCCACGAGGTGCCGCTGCGGACAAACACCCGCACGCTCCCTTGGTTGGGGTTCGCGCCCACCACGTCGTCGTTCGGCACTCCCACCGCGAGCGTGTCGCCCGACAGCGAGACCGAATATCCAAAGAAGTCATACGCCGCGCCGTCGGCGGCAGTCAACGCCACCTGCAAATTCCACGACGTGCCGCTGCGGACGAACACCCGCACGCTCCCTTGGACGCCGTTCGCGCCCACGTCATCGTTCGGCACTCCCACCGCGAGCGTGTTGCCCGACAGCGAGACCGAATGTCCAAATTGGTCGGCCGGCAAACCATCGGCCGCCAACACCGTCGCAAGCTCGGGATACAGGTCGTTCAACGTCTGCGCCTGCACCGACGGCGTAAGCAACATCGAAAGGAGCGCGAGTGCGGCAGCCAGCAGCGGGCGGTGGATCGGGGTCTTCATCGGGTGATTCCTTGGCAGTCCAGGCAGCCCCCGAGCCCCGGGCGCACCCGCGCCCGGCGTCCCGAGGACCTACCTTGACTGGGAAACAGGAATGTCCGCGTTCCCCCTCGGACAAATCCGACGAATTCTCCGATGCCGTGGCACGTCCGCGGATTGCCGCCGGCGGGCCATCACGGAAGGCGAACTCCCGCCAGGCGTGTGGATAAACGCGCGCCTCCAGGGCACTCCGGCGCCTCGCCCCTACCCTGCCCCCATGTCCACCACCGCCCACCTCTGCGCCACCTGTGGCTTCGGGCCGAAGGCATCCCAGTGCATCGCGTGCGGTGCGCCGTTTGCGGAGACGCCGGCGCAGCTCTGCAGTTCGTGCGGCTTCGGTCCGGCGGCGCAGCAGTGCGTGAAGTGCCGCAAGCCGTTCGCGAACATCGCCGCGCGTCTGTGCCGCACATGCGGGTTCGGCCCGCGCGCGCAGGCGTGCATCAAGTGCGGACGGATGTTCTGAGGGCTATGTCCCCACCGACGGAGCGAGGGGGCCCTCGTCGCTGGAGCCCCACGTTCGGGCCAACAGCGCATACCCTTGCGGCTCCATGCCCACCAAGAGCTACGCCGCGCAGACCCCCACGTCACCCCTTGCCCCGCACGCCATCGAGCCTCGCGAGCCGCTGGCCACGGACGTGGAGATCGACATCCTCTTCTGCGGCGTCTGCCACAGCGACCTGCACACCGCGCGCGGTGAATGGGCCGGCGTGGTGCACCCGGTGGTGCCCGGCCACGAGATCATCGGCCGCGTCACGCGCGTCGGTACAAAGGTGAGCAAGTTCAAGGCGGGCGACATCGCCGCGGTGGGATGCATGGTGGACTCGTGCCGCACCTGCGACCGCTGCAAGCGCAACCTGGAGCAGTTCTGCGCATCGCTCCCGACGTTCACCTACAACTCGCCGGACAAGCACCTCGGCGGCATGACCTACGGCGGCTACTCCGAGCGCGTAGTGGTCGACGAGGCCTTCACGCTCAAGGTGCCCGCCGACCTGGACCTCGCGCGCGCCGCGCCGCTCCTCTGCGCCGGCATCACCACCTGGAGCCCGCTCCGCAAGTGGGGCGCCGCCACGGGCAAGAAGGTGGGCATCGTGGGCCTCGGCGGGCTTGGCCACATGGGCGTGAAGTTCGCGCACGCACTCGGCGCCCACACCGTGCTCTTCACCACGAGCCCGGGCAAGGTGGCCGACGGCAAGCGCCTCGGCGCCGACGAGGTGGTCATCTCCACCGATGCCGATGCCATGACCGCGCATGCCGGCACCTTCGACCTGATCGTGGACACGGTCTCCGCAGACCACGGCCTGGACCCCTTCATGGCGCTCCTCAAGCTCGATGCCACCATGGTGCTCGTGGGCGCGCCGCCGAAGCCGCAGCAGATCAGCGCGTTCAGCCTGTTCTTCCCGCGCCGCATCCTGACCGGAAGCCTGATCGGCGGCGTGGC
>CAMBSR010000071.1 GCA_945870475.1 Phycisphaera mikurensis NBRC 102666 | reverse complement strand
CTCGGACAGCTGGTGCAGGGCCGCGCCCTGCGTGGGCTCGTCTTCTTCATCGTCACGGCCGTGATCTGGGTGATCACCTTCGGCCTCGGCGGCTGGATCGGCCACCTGTGGGCGTGCTACGACGCCGCGGTGTGGAAGGGCCCGAAGGCCTGACAACAGCCCGACACCACGCTGCCGTCGCCCGGGAGTCACTCGATGCGCGATCGGTCGGCAAGCGTCCGATGATCAGCACGACCCGTCACCGGCGAACCCCGACGATCAGTTCCGCGCCGGCCCGAGCGGATCCCAGATGAGCTTCCCGTTGTTCCAGTCGCCATCGGGCGTCTGCGGGTTGCGGCTTCCCTGCGCATTCGTCGTCGCCTCGTCGTTGCCGATCCAGCCGACGTGCCCGTCCGCGTAGACCAGGTGCCCACCGCGCGCGTAACGCGCCCCGAAGCGCTTCCATCCGGCCGACGCTCGGTCGAGCGACGCACTGCGATGCGGATCGTCGATCGCGAGCTCGGACTCCTTGGCGCGCAGTTCGAACATGAACACCGTGCGATCCGCGAACGGGATGTGGACCGTCCGCACCATCACGGCGGTCGATGCCTCGGGAAGCCCAGCCTGCTGGAGGAGCGTCTGGTTCAGGCGGTAGTTCATGCCGTAGTTGAACCAGAACTGCCGCTTGATCCCCCCCTTGCCGGCCACGCCGTAACTCCATGGCTCGCCGCGCACCGTCTCCGCGCCCGGATCGTTCCAGACGGTGTCCGCACGATCCCAGTTCTCGACGTTGCGCTGCTCCTCGAACGCGCGCTCCGAGACCACGCTGTACGGGTCGACCCCGAGCATGGTGGCCAGCGAGTTCGGCCAGAAGTCCGGATTCGCCAGGTTCGACCCCATGTCCGCGGCCACCTTGCTGCCTTCCCACGGCAGCGTGTCCTCATGGAGCGCCGCCCACGCACCCATGGCAACGCCCCACTGGCGGAGGTTCGCCTGGCTCTTGGTGCCCCACGAAGCGCGGCGCACCGAACCCAGCGCCGGAACCAGGAGGCCGATCAGCAGCGCAACGATGGCAATGGTCACCATCAGCTCGACGAGCGTGAACGCAGGCTTGCGGGAGTGACGCATTCGCGCAAGGTAAACGTCCGTCGGCGGATCCGCCACGAGCGCCAGCAGCCCTGAGAAAACTTAACAGCGCCGCAACTTCCCCCCGCGGCGGTGAGGCCATTGCCGAACCGACGCCACTGGCCCAACGTGCGCCTGGCCCCCTCGCCGGAGGGGCACGGGCGGCGCCCAGCCGCCCGCCCCGCAAGGCGAACGGGCCAGTACGCAGGCGTCACGAGATGGTCGCACTGCGGCCCCGCCCCGCCCCCCATTCCACGGCCTTTTCCCCAATGTTTGCTCGCCCACACGCCGCCCGGGTACAGTGTCAATCTCGCAGCATGAAGCTGCTCCCCTCGGTCGGCAGCGGCCCGCACCGGGGAGGCCCCGAACGACGCCGCCGGACACTCTCAAGGATTCTCCTATCTCCAGCTTTCCTCCTCGCCGTCCCCCTTTCGCCTCTGGTTCCGGACCCCGTCCGGGAGGCTTCGGTGGAGACCGCCCGCGGCGCGATGGACCGTCGTCCGGCCCGCGACTGAACGACCGCATCCGCATCACGCCGGTCCGACTGATCGATGAAGCCGGGGAGATGGTTGGCATCGTCGAGACCGACGAGGCCCGTCGCCGCGCCAACGACCTTGGACTCGACCTGGTGGAGATCTCGCCCGACGCGCGCCCGCCCGTCTGCAAGATCATGGACTACGGCAAGTTCAAGTACGAGGAAGCCAAGAAGCAGAAGGCAGGCAAGTCGAAGGCAAGCGAACTCAAGGAAGTGCGCCTCGGCCGCTCCATGAAGATCGACCCGCATGACGTGGGCATCCGCGTGCAGCAGGCGCGCCGCTTCCTCCTCGAGGGCCACAAGGTCCAGCTGGTGGCCAGCTACAAGGGCCGCGAGATGGCGCACCGCGACATCGGCGAGCGCCTCGTCAACGACGTGATCAACCGCCTGCTCGACCTGGGCAAGCTTGAAGCCGCGCCGCGCCTCAACGGCAAGCGCATCAACGCGATCATCTCGCCCGACAAGAACAAGATCGAGCAGTGGAAGCGCAAGGAACAGGCCGCCGGACGCAAGGGCGAGATCGAGGCCGTCGAGATCAAGGACGAGCCGGATGACGAGGGCGACGACGAGTGAGCGACGGCCCCGCGGGTAACCATGGAGCAGAGCTCCACGGCGTGCCCGGCCGCCCCGATGACGCACACGGCGAGCTGATGCTCCGCACGTTCGCGTTCCCCGCGGATGCCAATCCCGCCGGGGACATCTTCGGCGGATGGCTGCTCGGGCAGATGGACATCGCGGGCGCCAGCCTCGCGCGCCGCCGCGCGCACGGCCGGGTGGCAACGGTGGCCGTGGCGCAGATGTCCTTCAAGCTCCCGGTCTTCGTGGGCGACGAGGTCAGCTGCTACTGCACCATCAGCCACGTGGGGAATACCAGCGTCACCGTGGAGGTGGAAGCCTGGGCGCGCCGCCACGACGACAGCGGCACGGTGAAGGTGACCGACGGACACTTCACCTACGTGGCGCTCGGCGCCGACCGCCGGGCGCGCTCGATCGCCAAGTGAACGATGCGCTGCCGCCGGCAGTGGAAGTCGGGATTCTCAGTCATCAGCCGGGAAGCGCTCGCCGCCGCCGGCGCGGCGTTCCCGCGGATTTCCTGAACATGCATCTTGCATAATCATGCATGACGGTGTATAGTCATGCATCCGTGACAGCCACCGCCCACAGCCCCGTCCAGCGCCGGGCCCGGATCGCCGCCCTCATCGGCAGCACCCAGGTCTGGAGCCAGCAGGAACTCGCCACGCTCCTCAAGCGCCGCGAGGGGATCGTGGTCACGCAGGCCACGCTCTCCCGTGACCTGACGGAGCTGGCGGTCGTCAAGGGCCCCAACGGCTACATGATGCCGGGCGCCTCACCCGCCCTGCCCACCGGCGACCGGGATGCCATGCTGGCCACCGCCCTGCGGCAGCACCTTGTCTCGGTGACCCGCGGCGGCACCCTGGTGGTCCTCCGCACCCCCAGCGGCCACGCCAACTCGCTCGCCATCGAGCTCGACCGCGCCGGCCTGCCCGGCACCCTCGGCACCATCGCCGGGGACGACACCATCTTCGTGGCCGCCGAGGACCTCGCCGCGGCCACATCCCTCGCACGCACCATCGAGCGCCTCGCTCGTTCCGCCGCCTGAGCGCGGCAAGGACCGCCACCATGGGTGACCGTCTTCGCATCGTCATCGTCGGAGCACCCGGCTACACCGGCGCCGAGCTTTCGGCCATGCTCGCCGCCCACCCGGGTGCCGAGATCGTGGGCCTGTTCGGCAGCGAGAAGCGCGGCGCGGATGGCAAGACCGAGCTCATGTCGGACCTGTTCCCGCGCCTCGCCGGCGTGGTGGACCTGCCGGTGCGCGCCGCCGACGCCGCCGCCATCCTGGCCTGCGAGCCGGACGCCGTCTTCCTGGCCACGCCGCACGAGGCCAGCGAGCAGCTTGCGCCCAAGCTCCTCGCCGCGGGCACGGTGGTCCTCGACCTCTCCGCGGCCTTCCGCCTGAAGGCGGCGAGCGCGTATCCCAAGCACTACGGGTTCGAGCACGGCCACGCCTCGCTCCTCGCCTCGGCCGTCTACGGCCTTCCCGAGGTGGCCGGCGATGCCCTGCGCACCGCCAACCTCATCGCCTGCCCCGGCTGCTACCCGACGTCCGTGATCCTGCCCGTGCGCCCGCTGGTGGCCGCCGGCATCATCGACGACTCGCGCGCCGTGATCGTCGACAGCGCCTCTGGCGTCAGCGGCGCGGGGCGTTCCGCCGCGGTGAAGAGCCTGTTCTGCGAAGTCAGCCTGCAGCCCTACGGCGTGCTCAGCCACCGTCACCAGCCCGAGATGGCGCAGGAAACAGGCGCGCGCATTCTCTTCACGCCGCACCTCGTGGCCCTCGACCGCGGCATCCTCTCCACCATCCACGCCGAGCTCGCGCCGGGCCGCTCGCTCGCCGAGGCCCGCGCGTGCCTGGCCGCCGCTTACGCGGATGCGCCGTTCGTGCGCCTCCTCCCGGCCGGCCGCTGGCCGTCGATCGCGGCGGTCGAGCGCACCAACTGCTGCGACATCGCGCTCGGCACCGACGAATCGGGCACGCACCTCGTCATCTCCAGCGCCATCGACAACCTCGTGAAGGGCGCCGCCGGCCAGGCCGTGCAGGCCTTCAACGTGCGCTTCGGCTTCGATGAGACCACCTCGCTCGGCCTCGCCCGCCGCACCGGCGCGGAGGTGATGTCGTGAAGCACGCCCCCCTGGTCGTCAAGCTCGGCGGCGCGCTCCTCGACGACGCCGGCAAGTTCCCGGCGGTCTTTGACGCGCTGGCGCGCATGCACCAGCTGCATGCGGGCGGCCTCGTCATCGTCCACGGCGGCGGCAAGGCGGTCGACCGCCAGCTCGATCGCCTCGGCCTCCAGACCGAGCGCCGCGAGGGCATCCGCATCACCCCCCCCGAGGTGGTGGAGCAGGTCACGGCGGTCCTCGCCGGCGCCATGAATACGCAGCTCCTCGGGCTCCTCCTCTCGCGCGGCGTGTCCGCGGTGGGCCTGACGCTCTCCGACGGACATCTCTCCTCAGCACAGAAGACCACCCGCTTCGCCTTCGACGCCGGCCGCGTCGGCGAACTCACGGGCGGCGACGGCGCACTCGTCCATCACCTGCTCTCGGGCGGGTTCCTGCCCGTCCTCTCCTCGATCGCGGTCTGCGAGGCGGGCGGCTTCCTCAACGTGAACGCCGACGACGCCGCCGCGCAGCTTGCGGGCATCCTGCGCGCGCAGGGCCTCTTCCTCCTCACCGACGTCCCCGGCGTGAAGGGCGCGGACGGCTGCGTCATCCCCGAGCTCACCGCCGACAGCGCCGAGGCGCTCATCGCCCAAGGCACCGTGACGGGCGGCATGATCGCCAAGGTCCGCGGTGCGGTCGATGCCGCCGAGCGCGCGGGCGTGCCGGTCGTCATCGCCAGCTGGGCGGATCCCGCCGCGCTCGAGGCCCTCGCCTCCGGCGCCGCCATCGGCACCCGCGTACTGCCGGGCACTTCCAACACGCAGTTCGCGGCCGCCGCCGCGGCAGGAACCGCCTCATGACCATGTTCGACCCCGTCGGCACCAAGGACCTCGCGCGCCTGAGCGACCTCGCGCAGCACGAGATCCTGGACATCCTCGCCACCGCCGCCGACTTCAAGCGCAACCCGCAGCGCGTCGCCGGTGCCATGGCCGGCAAGAGCATCTGCATGCTCTTCGAGAAGCCGAGCCTGCGCACCCGCATGAGCTTCGAGGTGGGCGCCTTCCGCATGGGCGGCCAGGCCATCTACCTCGACCACAAGGACACGCCGCTCGGCACCCGCGAGACGCTCGGCGACTACGGCCGCAACCTGGAGCGCTGGTGCCACGCCATCGTGGCGCGCGTCAACCGCCAAGCCACCATCACCGGCCTCGCCGCCGCCACGCGCGTGCCGGTCATCAACGCGCTCTGCGACATGCACCACCCGTGCCAGGCACTCGCCGACCTGCAGACGCTCCTCGAGCGCGGCTTCGACCTCAACCACTCGCGCCTGGCGTGGGTGGGCGACGGCAACAACGTGTGCCACTCGCTCATCGAGGCAGCATCGATCCTCGGCTTCGGAATCACCGTGGTGACGCCCAAGGGCTTCGAGCCAGATGCCGCGCTGGTGAGCCAGTGCGTGGCCCGCAGCATGCGCACCGGGGCACGGATCGAGGTCACCTCCGACGTCCACGCCATCGCCGGCGCGTTCGCGGTCTACACTGATGCGTGTATCAGCATGGGTCAAGCCGACACCGCCGAGAAGAAGGCCGCGTTCGAGCCCTACCAGGTCGACCGCGAGCTCATGGCCATCGCCGGCCCGAAGGCGCTCTTCATGCACTGCCTGCCAGCGCACCGCGGCGAGGAGGTCACCGACGAGGTGATCGACTCCGCCAACTCGGTGGTCTTCGACCAGGCCGAGAACCGCATGCACGCGCAGAACGCCCTGCTCTGCCACCTCCTCGCCACCAAGCAACCCACCGCGAAGGGCACGGCCACGGCCGCCGCCTCACGCTGAACATCCGCACCCGAACCAGCCACGACCGCACAACCGACTCCGCACCCCACACAGGAAGCACACCATGAGCACCGACGGCAACACCACCGCCAAGAACACCGCCCCCAAGAAGGTCTGCGTCGCCTACTCCGGCGGCCTCGACACCTCCTGCATCATCCCGTGGCTCAAGGAAACCTACGGCTGCGAAGTGGTCGCCTGCGTCGCCGACGTCGGCCAGGGCGAGCGCGAGCTCCAGGGCATCGGCGAGAAGGCCACCAAGAGCGGCGCATCCGAGTGCATCATCGTCGACCTCAAGGAGACCTTCCTGCGCGAGTTCGCCTTCCCGATGGCGATCGCCGGCTCGGTCTACGAGAACCGCTACCTGATGGGCACCTCCATCGCCCGCCCGATCATCGCCCGCGCGCAGGTCGAGGTGGCCCTCGCTACCGGCTGCGACGCGCTCTGCCACGGCTGCACCGGCAAGGGCAACGACCAGGTCCGCTTTGAGAGCACCTACGCCGCGCTCGCCCCGCAGCTGCGCGTGATCAGCCCGTGGCGCATCTGGGACCTCAAGAGCCGCGAGGCCATGCTCGCCTACCTCAAGGCGCGCAATGTGCCCACCACGGCCAGCGCCGAGAAGATCTACAGCCGCGACGCCAACATCTGGCACATCAGCCATGAGGGCGGCGAGCTCGAGGATCCGTGGAACGCCCCGCCGGAAGACGTGTGGATGATCACCACCAGCCCGAAGGACGCGCCCGACGCCAACGAGGACGTGGCCATCACCTTCAGCAAGGGCTACCCCACCGCCGTCAACGGCAAGACCCTCGACCCGGTGGCGCTCCTCACCGAGCTCAACGCCATCGGCGCCCGCAACGGCGTCGGCCGCGTCGACATCTGCGAGAACCGCCTCGTGGGCATGAAGAGCCGCGGCGTCTACGAGACCCCGGGCGGAACCATCCTCATGGAAGCGCTCCGTGGCCTTGAGCAGCTCGTGCTCGACCGCGAGACCCTGCACTATCGCGAGCGCATCGCGCTCGACTTCGCGAAGATCGTCTACAACGGCACGTGGTTCAGCCCCATGCGCGAGGCGATGTGGGCCAGCTTCGAGTCCATCGCCCAGGTGATGGACGGCGAGGTGGTGGTGCGCTGCTACAAGGGCCGCGCCGAGGCCGTGAAGCGCCGCTCGCCGTACAGCCTGTTCCACCACGGCTTCGCCACCTTCGGCGAGGACGAGGTGTACGACCACAAGCACAGCGAGGGCTTCATCCGCCTCTTCAGCCTGCCGATGCGCATCCGCGCCCTGCTCGGCCTGAGCGAGGATGCCAAGACCACCGCGGCCGAGGCGGCCCAGCTGGCCTCCGTGCACGGCCTCGGCGCCGCTGCCCCCAAGGCCGGCGGTTGCTGCGGCGGTGCTGCTGCAGGCACGGCATCCACCGGCGGCTGCTGCGGCGGCAACGCGTCCACCACCGGCAACGCCGCAACCACGAAGGCCAACTGACGATGACCACCGCCATCTGGGCCGGACGGCTCGAAGGCCAGGCCGACAACCTCTTCCGCGAGTTCAACGACAGCCTGCCGTTTGACCGGCAGCTGGTCCGCGAGGACGTGGAAGGGAGCATCGCCTGGAGCAAGGCGCTCGTGCGCGCGGGAGTGCTCACCGCGCAGGAGCAGCGCGAGATCGAGGCGGCGCTCGGCGAGATCCTCGCCGCGTGGCGCAACGATCCCGCCATCCTGGTGGAAGCCGAGGACGAGGACGTCCATTCGTGGGTCGAACGCCAGCTCGTCATGCGCGTGGGCGACCTCGGCAAGAAGCTTCACACGGGCCGCAGCCGCAACGACCAGGTGGCCACCGACCTCCGCCTCTGGACCGCGCGCCAGCTCCGGCTGCGCCAGGCCGAGGTGAAGGCCGTCATCACCGCGCTCGTCGACCTCGCCGAGCGCGAGAAGATCACCCCCTTCCCGGGCTACACGCACCTCCAGCACGCGCAGCCGATCCTGTTCGCGCACTGGTGCCTGGCCTACGTCGAGATGCTCCGCCGCGACGCGGAGCGCCTCGCCGATGCCCTCAAGCGCGTGCGGGTCTCCCCGCTCGGCTCCGGCGCGCTCGCCGGCACCGCGTACCCGGTGGACCGCGCCGCGCTCGCCAAGGACCTGGGCTTCCGTGCGGCCACGGCCAACTCGCTCGACGCGGTCAGCGACCGTGACTTCGTGGTCGAGACGCTCGCCACGTGCACGCTCTGCTCGCTCCACCTCTCGCGCATGGCGGAGGACCTGATCTTCTACTCCACCAGCGAGGCCGCGCTCATCGAGCTGCCCGACGCCTTCACGAGCGGCAGCAGCCTGATGCCGCAGAAGAAGAACCCGGATGCGTGCGAACTCATCCGCGGCAAGTCCGGTCGCCAGGTCGGCAACCTCGTCTCGCTGCTCGTCACCATCAAGGCGCTGCCCCTTGCCTACAACAAGGACCTGCAGGAGGACAAGGAGCCGCTCTTCGACAGCATGCGGCACCTCAGCATGTGCCTGCGCGTCCTGCCGCCGATGCTCGCCGGGCTGACGCTCGACCGCGACCGCGCGCTGCACATGGCCGCCGAGGGCTACACCAACGCCACCGACCTGGCCGACTACCTGGTCCGCCTGGGTGTCCCGTTCCGCGAGGCGCACCACCAGGTGGGACGCCTCGTGCGCACTGCCATCGAGCAGGACCGCGCGCTCGAGGAACTCTCGCTCGAGACCATCCGTGAGCAGGCCCCGAAGGCCAACCAGGACGTCTACGCCCAGCTCACCATCGGCGCCACGCTCGAGAAGCGCTCCGTCGAGGGCGGCACCGCCGTCAGCGCGGTCGAGGACGCCATCGTCCGCGTCCGCCGCATGCTGCGCGAACGCGCGGTCGCCGACACCGGCGCCGGCGAGTTCGAGTTCCGCCAGGCGCGCGCCGACGACCTCGACGCCATCTGCTGGCTGGTGGACCACTGGGCCGAGCACGGCGAGAACCTGCCGCGCAGCCGCGAGGACATCATGAAGGCCATCCTCGACTTCGGCGTCGCCGTGGTCGACGGCAAGGTGGTGGGCTGCGCCGCGCTGTGGATCTACACGCCGCAGCTCGCCGAGATCCGCTCGCTGGGCGTCCACCCGGACTTCCACGGCAAGGGCGTCGGCAACGGCCTCATCCGCTACTTCCTGCAGCTTGCGGGGCAGCTCCACATCCCGAAGGTCTTCGTGCTCACCCGGGCACCGAAGTTCTTCGAGAAGGCCGGCTTCCGCCAGGTGAGCGTGAACAGCCTGCCCGAGAAGGTCCTCAAGGACTGCGCCGTGTGCCCCAAGCGCGAGCAGTGCGACGAGGTTGCCCTGGTGCACGACGTGGCCGCCGCCAACGGAAAGTGACTGCCATGACCTCCGCCACCGCCGCGCCCGCCACCACGTCCGCGGACCACGGCCCCGCCGGCCCGGCGCCGATGCTCCCGCTCGGCTTCACCGCGGCCACCGCGTCGGCTGCCATCAAGAAGCCCGGCCGCCAGGACATGGCCCTCCTCTGCTGCCCGGCGGGCGCCACGCTCGCCGCCGTCTACACCACCAACCTGGTGTGCGCGGCGCCGGTGCAGCTGAGCCGGCGGCATCTCAAGGAGAGCCGCGGCCACTGCGGCGCCCTCCTCATCAACTCCGGCTGCGCCAACGCCGCCACCGGCGAACGCGGCATGGCGAACGCCATCGAGCTGGCCGATGCCGTGGCGCGCGCGTGCGACATCTCATCCGTCGCCGTGCAGGAGAACTCCACCGGCGTCATCGGCGTGCAGCTCCCGGTGGAGCGCATGCTGCCCGAGATCGCGCCCATGGCCGAGCG
>CAMBSR010000070.1 GCA_945870475.1 Phycisphaera mikurensis NBRC 102666 | reverse complement strand
GGGCGTGCCGACGATTACCACTACCACGCCGCGCCGCTTGCGCTGCAGAAGGTGCTCGGCACCAAGGCTCCCATCGCGTTCGGCCTCGACGGCTTCGCGATCTACGGCCTCTATGACCCGAAGGCGAAGCCCGGCGCGGACAATGCATGCCCGCTCGACAGCACGAATGCGCTGGATGACTTCAACGGCCATTACTGCACCGTGCCCGCCGGGCAGGGCATCGACGGCGGTACCAAGGGCTATCACTACCACGCCAGCAAGAAGTACCCGTACATCAACGGCGGCATGCGCGGCAAGGTGAACGTGGAGGGCGACCAGGTGGATCCGCAGCCGCGCGCCGAGGGCGTGCGCGAGGCGCTGCCGCCGCTGCAGGGCGCGAGCATCACCGGCTTCAGGCAGACGGGTCCGAAGGCGTGGTCGCTGACGTACCAGGTGGGCGGCAAGTCATCGCGCATCGATTACTCGATCGATGACGCAGGCAAGGCGCAGTTCAGCTTCGTGGGCCCGGATGGCAAGGCGCGGACGGAGACGTATGCGCGCGGCGCGCGCGGACAGGGTCGAGGCGGCCAGGGTGGCGGAGGAGGTGGTCAAGGTGGTGGAGGCCCGGGCGGTGGTGGGCGTCGAGGTGGGCAGGGCGGCGGCGGAGGCCAAGGCGGCGATCGCGGCCCCGGCGGCCCGCCGCGCGACGATGCGCCCGGACGCGTGGCCATCCCCTCGAAGGACGGCTTCGAGGTGCATTCCTCCGGCGTGGGCGCCGACGGCCTGCTCCTCACCAAGTACACGTGCGACGGCGAGAGCATCGCACCGCCGCTCGAATGGAGCAAGATGCCGGCGGGCACCAAGAGCATCGCCATCGCCATGCACCACATGCCGCCGGGCGGCACCACGGTGGATGACGAGCACGCGTACATCGTGCTCTGGGGCATCGCGCCCACGGCCACCAAGCTGGCGGAAGCGCAGCGTGACCTCGGCACCTGGGGCACCAACACGGTGAATCGCCGTGCGGAGTACGCGCCGCCCTGCTCGCAGGGTCCGGGCGAGAAGACCTACGTGGTGTCCGTCTACGCGCTCTCTGCGGAACCGAAGCTCGAGAAGGGCCGCGCCATGTTCGCCGAGCTGACCGCGGCCATCAAGGACATCACGCTCTCGACCGCGGAGATTGACCTCAAGTATGCGCGCAAGGACGGCGGCAACGGCGAGCAGCCTCGCGGTCGCCGTGGTGGACAAGGCGGTGGTCGCCCGCCTCGCGGCGAACCCGGTGGCGGCGATCCCGGCGATTCCCTTCCGCCTCCGCCTCCGCGCTCTGACGCGATCGATGACTTCTCCACCACGCTCGGCGTCCGCTGACCACCCGCCGGCAGATCCGGCCGCAACCTCGCGTAGCCTGCGGGCATGAAGCGCCTCATCGCCTCGTGCGTGGCCGGTTCCCTCGCCGCATCCCTTGCATGCGCGCCATGCTTTGCGTGGGGCGACGACGGCCACAAGATCGTGGCCACCATCGCCACGTCCCAGCTCTCCGAGCCGGCGCAGCAGGCGCTTCGCGAGCTCCTCGGCGACGAGACCGTGGCCGACGCCGCCGTGTGGGCCGACAAGGTGCGCAGCGACGGACAGTACGACTGGATCAAGCCGCTCCACTACATCAACGTGCCGCGCAACGCCACGTCGCTCGACATGGCCCGCGACGGCAACGACGGCAAGCAGGTGGTGTCGTCCATCCTCAAGTACCGCGACATCCTGAAGGACACCACCAAGCCGAAGGAGGAGCGCCTGCTCGCGCTGCGCCTCCTGATCCACTTCGTGGGCGACCTGCACCAGCCGTTCCACGTCTCGTACAAGGAGGACCTGGGCGGCAACAAGCTCACCATCCAGGCCTTCGGCAGGAAGTCCAACATGCACAAGGTGTGGGATTCCGAGCTCATCCAGCGGCGCCTCAAGGACACGAAGGGCGGCTGGGCCACCATGTCCGCCGACCTTCGGCAGTCCATCACGCCGGCGGAACTGAAGAAGTGGACCGCCTCCGCCGACCCGGCCGTGTGGGCCAACGAGTCGTTCTCCATCACGCGCACGCTCTACCGCGATGCGCCCAATGCCAAGACCGGCGTCGATGATGCCTATTTCCGCCAGTGGCTGCCGACCCTGAACACGTGCCTGGAGGTGGGCGGGGTGCGGCTCGGCGCGCTCCTCAACGACGCGCTCGCTCCGGGAAGTGCCAAGGATCTGAAGGGCGGAAAGGGCACCAAGGACACCAACGGTGGCACCAAGGACGCGAAGAACCCGAAGGGCACCGCGCCAACCACGTCTCCTGCTTCTCCCAAGGGCGGCAACGCCACGCCGAAGCAGGGCGAGTTGCCGGAGTAATTCGGTTCGCGGGGCCTTTCGATGGCCAGCCGGGGGGCATCCCGCAGCCTGTGGCCGTTATCTGCAATTGACGAATTTTTCCGGATTGCGTTCGGCCGGGGGCTGCGGCACGGCCGTAGGGTCAGCTGTGTGGAACCGCCGGCAACGGCGGCAAACAGGAAAGGCGTGCAATGCCCCGCACCCTCGCCTCGCTGGTGAACCGTCTGGTCCTCGCCGCCTCCGCGCTCTGCGCTTCCGCGCCTGCAATGGCTGCGGACTTCGTCTTCACCGGACAATGGACCGGCGGTGCCCAAGGCCAATTCACGGCCGTCAACGGCACCGGCCAGCCAATCAATGGCTGGAAGCTCGAGTTCGACTGGAATGCCGACATCACCAGCATCTGGAACTCCTCCATCCAGAGCAAGGTGGGCAACCATTACGTGGTGGTGAACGCCGCGTGGAACGGTTCCGTGGCCGCCGGCGCATCCATTGACGTGGGATGCGTCGCCAACATGGCGGTGCCCGGCACCATGCCCACGTCCATCGTCTTCAGTGCTGCGGGGAGTGGAGGCGGTTCAGGCGGCGGCGGATCGAGCGGTGGTGGCTCGGGCGGCGCAGTCGTCCCCTCGATCACCAGCTCCGCCACCGCCATCGCGAGCCTCGGCCGCCCCTTCAGCTACCAGGTCTCCGCGTCCGGCAGCCCCTCGTCGTTCGCGGCAACAGGGCTGCCGGCCGGTCTCGGAATCTCGGCAAGCTCCGGGCTGATCTCCGGAACGCCAACTGCGTCGGGCACGTTCATCGTCACGCTCCGCGCCACCAACGCCGCAGGCACCGGAAGCGGCAACCTGTCGCTCGCCGTGTCCTCGTGCGCTGCGGACGGAAATCGCGACGGCAAGGTGGATGGCAGCGACCTGGCCGGCATGCTGTCGGCGTGGGGCCAGGCCTCCAGCTATGACCTGGATGCCGACGGCACCACCGGCGGCTCGGACGTGGCCCTGCTCCTCGGCGCATGGGGCGCGTGCCCCGATTCCGGCACCTCGGGCGGCTACGAGAAGATGCCCTCGGTCGAGCAGCGCAAGATCGTGGGCTACTACCCCAATTGGGGCATCTACCAGAAGAACTTCCCCGTCACCTCCATCCGCGGCGACCGCGTCAACCTCATCAACTATGCGTTCCTCATCCCGCTCGACCGCACCATGCCGTCGTCGTGGGACCGGATCGTCTCCTCGTACCGCGGCTGGAAGTACGCCAACTACGCGGCGTACCTGCAGCAGCCCGCGGGCACCACGCTGAGCGCGGGTGTCGGGCTGTTCGACGAGTGGGCCGACGCCAAGGCCGACACCGCCGCAGAGGCCCTCACCATGAGCCCGGCCTACCGCGCGGGCAGCAACTTCGCGCAGCTGCGTGACCTGAAGGCGGCGAACCCGAAGCTCCGCACCATGATCTCGATCGGCGGGTGGACGCTCTCGACGCCGTTCTTCTCGATCGCCCGCAGCGCGCAGAAGCGTGCGGACTTCGCCAAGAGCGCCGTGTACGTCACCGCGCGCTACGGCTTCGACGGCATCGACATCGACTGGGAGTACGCCGGCGGCGGCGGGCTCGAGCAGGACGGGATCGGCGATCCGTCCACCGACGGTGCCAACTACCTGCTGCTCCTCCAGGCGCTTCGCGACGAGCTGAACCGCCAGTCCGCCATCGACGGACGCACCTACTACCTCTCCATCGCGGCGCCGGCAGGCAACGAGAAGATCGCCAACATCGACCCCACCGCGATCGCCGGCATCTGCGACTGGATCAACCTGATGGCTTACGACTTCCACGGTGGTTGGGAATCGAAGACCGGCATCAATGCCCCGATGGTGAACATCGACCCGAGCCCCACCATGTCCGCGTGGTCGGTGAGTGCGTCCATCGACGCCTACCTCAACGCTCCGGGCGGCGGCGTGCCGGCCTCCAAGCTGGTGGTGGGCGTGCCGTTCTACGGTCGCGGCTGGGACGGCGTCTCGCCCGGCCCCAACGGCGACGGTCTCGGCCAGGCCGGGTACGAGGCCTCGGCCCCCGTCATCGGCGGCTCCGAGTTCCCGTACGAGAGCGTCATCGGCAGCGGCTACCTGTCCCTCTCCAACGGCGCGCTGGTCGGCTCCGGCGGCTACACGCGCTACTGGAACGACGTGGCGCAGGTGCCGTACCTCTACTCGCCCACCGCACGCCGCTTCATCAGCTACGACGACCCGCAGTCGATGCGCGTGAAGATGGATTTCGCCAACCAGCGCGGCCTCGGCGGCGCCATGTTCTGGGAACTCAGCGAGGACACCGTCGTGCCCGCCACCTCGCTCATGGACGTGATCTACCAGTCGCTCAAGCTGCCGTGAGCAGCGCATCGTTCACGCCGCAACATTCACCCCGCATCGTCCGCTCCGCATCGACACCCGATACATGAAAGGAATCTGCACATGAAGCGCATCGCCACCTGCATTGCCTCGCTCCTCCTGGCTGCCGTCCCCGCCTTCGGCCATGGTTCCATGGCGGACCCCATCAGTCGCACCTACAAGATCTTCCTCGACAACCCGCAGACGCCGCAGGGCGCTGCTGCCGCTGCCGCCATCGGCGTGGCCGGCACGCAGGCGTTCTACGACTGGAACGAGGTGACCCGCAACGTGCCCGGCTACGACTACGCGGCCGTCATCCCCGACGGGCAGCTGCCGGGCGTGGGCCGCGAGAAGTATGCGGGGCTGAACCTCGCGCGCACCGACTGGTATGCCACTCCCGTGGTGGCCGGACCGCGCGAGTGCCGTTTCTATGCCACCACGCCGCATGACCCCAGCTTCTTCAAGGCGTACATCACGCGCAATGGCTATGACCCGCGGCAGCCGCTGCGCTGGTCGGACCTGGAGCCTGTGGCAGGCGCCGAGACGGCACTCCTGCGCGGCTCATGCGGCGCGGGCAACACGGATTGCAACTGCGGCACCAACGGTGCGGGCCTCAGCTACTACATGACCCTGCAACTTCCGCAGCGGGTGGGCCGGCACGTGCTCTACGTGATCTGGCAGCGCATTGACCCGAACAACGAGGTCTTCTTCTCCACCAGCGATCTGGATTACGGCGGCGTGGACTACGGCAACGAGGGCGCACCCCCGGTGATCCCCGCGGCGGCCACCTTCAGCTTCAGCAGCCAGTGGACGGGCGGTGGGCAGGGTGCGTTCACCATCACCAACGCCTCCACCCAGACCATCCGCGGATGGAAGCTGGAATTCGACTGGGTGGCGGACATCAACAGCATGTGGAACGGCGTCCAGCAGTCGCGCGTGGGCAACCACTACGTGGTGACCAACACCGACTACAACGATGTGCTGCTGCCTGGCGCCTCCGTCGTGGTCGGGTGCACCGCGTCGTACGCGATCCCCGGGCTCCTGCCCACCAGCATCGCCGCCGTCGGCAGCGTGCCGGGTGCTCCGCCGGAGTGCGACGGTGACTGCAACGGCGACCGCGTCGTGGATTCCGCCGACCTCGGGATCATGCTCGGAAGCTGGGGCCAGGCTTCCAACTTCGACTTCGACGGCGACGGCACCACCAACGGCGCGGACCTGGCGATCGCGCTGGCTGCGTGGGGCCCGTGCTAATGGGCAGCCGATTCGAGGGTTTCTGAGCCGGACTCCGAGGTGGCGGTGCCTTCGGGCGCCGCCGCCTCGGGCGGCATCGGCGGGGCCAGCTTCCCCACGAGCCAGATCGAGCGCTCGAAGAGTGCCATGGCGAACTGGAGCCCGGTGCCGCCGCCTGCAGCGGACGAGGTGACGATCTCGGCACGCAGCTGCTCGACCAGGTCGCCGCGGTCCCCGGCAATCATCGAGAGCATCGCGATGTCATCGGGCGCCCGATCGCGGGTTGCCTGTGACAGCTGCATCAGCACCAGGTGAAGGCCCTCGGTCATGCCGAACAGGAGGCCGGTGCCGTGTGCAACCCCGGCGGCCTGCTCCTGGCGCCGCTCAGCGGCCACCGCGGCCGTGAACCGCACGAGTTCGTCGATGAGCTGGTCGATCGTGCGCTGCCGGATGTCGAGGGCGAGCAGTTCCTCGGAGTCCTCGCGATCGAGGCGCGACTGGGAGAGCTCGTGGAGCGTGTCCTGGATCTCGGCGCCGAGCGCATGGCACGATTCCGCGTCGCGGGTGCATTCCGCGGCGTCCCGCTCGCCGTCTGCGCGCACTGCGTCCAGCAAGCCGGGGATCGCATCGATGATCCGCTGCTGCTCGCGCTGCGCCAGGTCCAGGCAGCTCGATGCATCCATCCCCGAGCCCTGCCCGATGAACTGCGGCGTGGCGAGGCTCTGTGCGGAGGTGAGCGGGCTGAGCCAGGCGAGCCATTGCTCCCAGCGTGAGGCGCATGCCTGCGCCACCACCACCGTGATCGCCTGCTGCACCAGGAACACCACCGCAAGCGTGCGGCTCGGATCCATTCCCATCGAGGAGCGCAGAAGGTCCAGGAGGTTGGGCAGGCCCCCGTACTTAGAGAGGGCCGCCCCCATGGCAAGCAGTGCGCCGGCCGCGGTGTTGATGATGGCCTGGAAGTAGGCGAGCTGGCGGGGCAGGCCGCGTGCGGAGCCGCCCAGGACGAGCACGGAGAGGCCCACGCCCACGCCCGCACCGTGCACGATCATCGAAGCGTGCCAGGTATCCAGGATGCCGTTCGTCGACAGCGTGACCGCAATGATCACGATCGCCGACGTCGACTGGATGACCATCCGTGCCAGCAGGCCGAGCAGGAACCCGAACGCAAGCGACTGGTCCACCTGCGCCGCGGCCTCGCGGAACCAGGGCTGCTGCGGGATCGGCCCGGTGGCCTCCTTCAGGAACTCGAGGCCGAGCATCAGGAGGCCCAGCATGAACGCGCCGCGCCAGGCCGGCATCAGCGCGCGGCCGGACTTGGACACCGCGAGCAGCCCTCCCAGGCCGAGCACCAGCGTGATGGCGGTACGGATGTCGAAGGACGCGACGAACGGGAGCACCACCGTTCCAAGGTTCGCCCACGCCACCATCGTCAGGCCACGACGCAGCGGGAGCAGCCGGCTCGACACGAAGCCCGAGACGATGAACGATGCCGCGGATGCGCTCTGCGCCAGCGCCCCGAGGACGAATCCCCAGAACGCGGCAAGGGGTCCGGACGCGGTCAGCCGCGCAACGCGCTTGCGGAACGTCCGCCCGGCCATCGACTTCAGGGAATCGCGGACGCCATCGAGCCCGTGGAAGAAGAACGCCAGTCCCGCCATGAACAGGGCCGCGGACGAGATGGTCGAGAAGGTGTTCATGCTCGCGAGCTCAGCCGTGCGCGGACACCGTCGGGCTGGCCGACGCTTCCGCGGGGGCTGCCGCCGGAAGGTACGGCGTGATGACCGCCCCCAGGCCCGCGATCCGCAGCAGCTGCAGGATGGCGGGGCTGGCTGCATGATGGTGGGCGCTGCCGCCGCGCGTCTTCGCCTGGCGCGCGGCCTGCACCATCACCCCAAGGCCTGCCGACGAGACGAAGCTGACCGCGGTGCAGTCGAAGACCACGCGCTTCGTTTCGGGGCCCCACGCCGTGGTGATCAGGGCGAGGGTCTCGGCTGAATTGGCAGAGTCGAGGCGCCCGGACAGGGCCACCACGATGCCGTCGGGAATGGTGTCGATGCTGCTTGCCACGAGCGAACTCCTCGGTGGGCAGGTTAGCGGTGGACCGCCCCCGGAAGCCCGCGCCGGCATGTCTGCTTTCTGTTAAGACAGCTCGCTCGTTGCCCCGCCCACGGTGGCGCGAAGGCTGCCGATCGACTCGCGCAGGTTCGCTGCCGCCTGCGAGAACTCGCCGGTGGCCTCGCGGGCGCGGGATGCGTTCTGCGCCAGCGCGTCCATGGCCTGGCGGATCTGCTCGGCGCCCTGCACCTGGCTCTGCATGCCCTCGGTGACCTCGGCGAACCGGCCTTCCACGCTGCCCACCTGGTCGATGACCTGCGTGAGGCGGTTGCCCACCTCGCCGACGTTGGTCACGCCGCGGCGCACCTGCTCGCTGAAGCGGTCCATCTCCATGACGCCGCCGGAGACGGCACCCTGCATCTGGCGCACCATGTTCTCGATGTCGAGCGTGGCGGATGCGGTCTGGTCTGCCAGGCGGCGGATCTCGCGCGCCACCACCAGGAAGCCGCGGCCGCTCTCGCCGGCCTTCTCGGCCTCGATGGCGGCGTTGACGCTCAGGAGGTTGGTCTGGTCGGCGACCTTGGTGATGGTGTCGACGATGGCATTGATGCTGCTGGCCTTCTCGCTGATCGCCGAGAGGCGCTCGGCCACGTTGCTGGTCGCGGCGGCCAGGCCGTCCATGGTGCTGCCCATGGCCTGCACGCCTGCGCGTCCCTGGGTGGCGTTCTGCGCGGACTCGCCGGCGGCGGCCGACAGCTCCTCCATCTTGCGGAGGAGCTCGCTGCCGGTGGCGGTGATCTCGCGGACGGCCGCGGCGATCTCCACGCTGCTGCTGCCGAAGGTCTGCGCCACCTCTTCCTGCTGGCGGCTGGAACTTGCCATCTGCGTGGCGGTGCTGCTGATGGCGATCGTGGATCCGCGCACCTCGGCCACCACCCGGCGTGCGGTGCGGACGATCAGCGTTGCCATGACGGCAATGCCGATGGCCCCGACGATGAGTCCCGGCCACATCGACTGCCAGACCTGCTGCATCAGCCGCGCACGGGGAACCTCGGCCACCACCTTCCAGCCCGACGCGCCTGCGCGCGCGATGGCGTGGATGTCCTCGACTTCGGTGATCGGGTTGACCGCACGTCCGCTCGAGGGCTCGCCCGTCTTGGAGACCAGTTCGCGGAGCGTGGCGGCCCACGGCGTCTTCTCGAGCGGCCTGCCGGAGAGCCCCTCGAACTCGCTGCGGAGCTTGTCGTCGCCGGTGGCATCACCGGCGGCCGCCGCGACGAAATTGTCCTTGTCGGTCAGCAGCATGAAGTTGAGGCCGGTGCGCTCCGCGGAGTCCTTCACGTGCTGGCGTCCGAGGGCCAGCGTGCGCGACACGCCGGCCACGCCCACGAACTTTCCGTCGATCACGATCGGGAACACGAACTCGGAGATGAACTCGTTTTCCCGCACGTGCGGCTCGCTGATGACCACGCGGCGGGTCGCGCCGGAAGTTGCCTGCTGCTTCGCCATGATCCAGAAGTCGAGGGAATCCACGTTGACCATCGGCCGCACGAGATGCCCCGCCGACACGCGGTTCACGTGCGGCACGAACCGTCCCTTGGGGGTCATCGCGACGGCCGGAATGATCTCCGGGCCACCGGGCTCCGCGCTGCGGGCGTCGGCGTCATGACCATCGGCGTTCACGTCGTACGCCACGAACACGCCGAAGTCCAGGTTGGCATTCGCCATCGACTGCAGGTACGCCAGGGCATTCGCACGGTTGTTGAACAGCCCGTTCTCGAAGGCCAGCCCCATGGTGCTTGCCGTGGCGGCGGCACGCAGGTTGCGCCCCTCCACATCGTTGGCCAGCCGGGCCGCCTCCGCAGTGGCAAGCTCCGCGGCGTTGGACCGCGCATCCTTGGCGGCGAGGTACGTCCCGCCGCCGATGATGCACAGCACCACGAAGATGCTCGGCACGACGCCGAAGATCACGAACTGACCGAGGAGGCCCTTGCGGAATTGCTG
>CAMBSR010000069.1 GCA_945870475.1 Phycisphaera mikurensis NBRC 102666 | reverse complement strand
GGGCACGTCGGAGGATCCGACGCGCAAGGAGGACATGGATGACCGCCGCGTGCGCACTCGATGCTCGCGTCCTCGTACTCAACAAGCTGTACAGCGCTGTCCGTGTCGTGGATGCGCGCCGGGCTTTCACTCTCCTCTGCAAGGGATCCGCGGAGGTCATCAGCGTCGAATCCGGCAGCTACGTCAGCTACTCGCTCCACAACTGGGCCGAGGCCGCGGAATTCCAGCGGACCTTCGAGCACGAGGAGCATGACTGGGTCACCACGCCGAGCATCGTGGTGGCCGTCCCCAAGATCATCCGCCTGCTCGGCTACGAGCGCCTGCCGCGCGAGCCGGTCAAGCTCAACCGCCGCAATATCTACGCGCGCGACCACAGCCAGTGCCAGTACTGCGGGCGGAACTTCAGCACCAAGGAGCTGACGCTCGACCACGTGGTGCCCCGCGTGCAGGGTGGCGAGAACAGCTGGACCAACCTGGTGTGCGCGTGCGTGCGCTGCAACGCGCGCAAGGGCGGCCGCACGCCGGCCCAGGCGCGCATGAAGCTGATCCGCGAACCGGTGAAGCCGCGCAGGAACCCCGCCATCACGCTCCGTCTCGGAAGCCCCAAGTACCAGAGCTGGAAGGCGTTCCTGGACGAGGCGTACTGGACGGTCGAGCTGCAGGACTAGCGGCAGCGCACGAACGCGCGCGTCAGTGCCTGAGCATCAGCACGTTCAGCGAGAGCACCACGAAGTTGTTGATGGCATGCGCCACGATGGACGCATTGATCGTGCCGCGCCACTCGCGCATCAGCGTGAACGCCACCGCCAGCGAGCCGAGCACGGGGATGAAGATCAGTCCCTGCGGGTGGATGGCGGCGAAGATCACGCTGTTCACCAGCACCGCGATGACCACGCTTCCCAGCGCGCCCCAGCGGCCGAACGTCTGGCGCAGGTTTCGGTAGAGCGCGCCGCGGAAGAAGAGTTCCTCGAAGACGGGCGCGCACACGCAGGCCAGCACGTAGGTCAGGAACAGGCCCAGCGTGCCCGAGGATTCCACCATCTGCTGGATGGGGTGCGAGGCGTGGATCTTTCCGTCGCCGAAGATCGTGGAGAGGAGCGCGGCCAGGAGGAGGCCCAGGGCCAGGAGCGGCAGCGCCATCGCCCAGCACACCACGCCCCAGAGGACGTCGGTGAAGCGGAACGCCCGCAGGCCCATGTCCTGCAGGATGGCGCGCAGCGGCAGGCCACGGCGCGTTCCCCACCAGAGCGCGAAGACGGCGGCGACCACGGTGGCAGCCACGGACGAAAGCAGCAGCACGTCCATCGACGGCCGCTCATGCCCGGAATCCACCCACCACTTCACCAGCAGGCGCGGCACGCGCGCGAAGAGCATGTAGCCGAGCAGCCAGACCGCGAAGATCTCCGCATAGAGATGCGCCCAGTCCGGACGCGCGCGCCCAATGCCCACGGTCTTCCCCAGGCATGCCATCACCACGAAGACCACCAGCGCGGCGATGCCGCAGAGTCCCACAAGGCCGCCACCCAGCACCACGGCCACCAGTGCGCCGAGGACCACCGCGCCGGCTGCCGAGAGGCGATCGAGTTCCGCCGTGTCTCCCGTGGACTGCGCCACCAGCATGCGGCCGGCCGGGCCAAGCGCATCGATCACGTCGTCGCGCACGTCGTCGGTCACTGCGCGCGCACCCGGGGCACCCGCGCCGTCCACTAGCAACGTGACGGCGGCGAGCGTGTTGTCGAACTTCTCATCTGACTCCACCGTGCCGTCCGCGATTCGATTGCGGAGCCCCGCGAGCATCTCGAGCGCCATCTCGCGCTCGCCGAGGCGGCAGAGAATCGCCGCCGTCGCCAGCTCCGAACCCGGCTCCTCCGGGTCGGCCAACGGCTCCACCTGGTCATTCATGACAGATAACTGCGTGGCGAACTGCGCGGACCACATCGGCGCGTACATCCCGTTCACCATGGAGGTCATGATGACCTGCTGGGCCGACACGGCCGCCCGGGTGCGAAGCTTCTCGGAACTTGACTCCCTGCCCTCGTAGACGAAAAGCACCGCCACGACGGCGATGGCGCACCAGGCGAGGACGTTTGCAAGCCGCAGGCGGGCAGTGTGTGTCATCGGGGGCGAAGCGTACCGAAGGCCCGATACCCCCTCCCCTTGACATCTTGGCCGAAACGCCTATCTTTCGCGATTCTCCACCCAGTACGGGCGGACACGAAGGAACCAGAGAATGCCCCGCCAGACCACCCACATGAAGGCCGCCGACGTCAAGCCGAACTGGCACGTCGTCAACGCCGATGGAATGATCCTCGGTCGCCTTGCCACCGAAGTCGCGCTCGTCCTCATGGGCAAGCACCGCCCTGACTACACGCCCAACGTGTCGAGCGGCGACTGCGTGATCATCACCAACGCCGACAAGATCAAGCTCACCGGCAACAAGGCCGCCGCCAAGACCCTCCGCAAGTGGAGCGGCTACCCGGGTGGCCTGCGCGTGCGCACCTACGAGTCGATCCTGGCCTCCAAGCCCGAGATCGTCGTCGAGGAAGCCATCTGCCGCATGCTCCCCCGCGGGCGCCTCGGCCGTCGCATCCGTCGCAACCTCCGCGTCATGAAGGGCACCGAGCACGGCCAGTCCGCGCAGCAGCCCACGACGCTCGACTTCCCGAACGCACGCCGCTGATCGCGGAAGGAACTGAAAGAGACACATGAGCACCGCAACGACCACCGTCACCGCCACCGCCGCCAAGGGCCCCGATTCGAAGGGCTGGTTCTGGGGCACCGGCCGCCGCAAGACCGCCATCGCGCGCGTCCGCGTTCGTCCGGGCAACGGCGACATCAAGCTGAACGAGAAGACCCTCGAGGACTACCTCACCGAGGACAAGGACCGCAAGGCCATCCTCGCGGTGCTCGAGAAGACCGGCGTCAAGGGCAAGGTCGATGTCACTGCCGGACTCGTCGGCGGCGGCATCACCGGCCAGGCCGGCGCCGTGGTCATGGGCCTCGCCCGTGCCGTCCTCGCCTACGACAGCAGCCTTGAACCGATCCTGCGCGAGCACGGGTTCCTCACCCGTGACGCCCGCAAGGTCGAGCGCAAGAAGTACGGCCAGTCCGGCGCCCGTCGCCGCTACCAGTTCTCGAAGCGCTGACGCGCCCGAGGCAGGACTGCCCGAAGCAGGAAACTCCCAGGAACCCGCGCGATGCGCGGGTTCCTGTGCTTTTGCGCGTGATGAGCGCGGTGCGCGCGTGCGCGCGATGCACGGACCGTCGACGCCCCAGGCATGTCCCGGATGCCTCAACGCCCGCGCATTGCCGCGTACCACGCCGCTGCGGCGAGCGATGCCGAAGTCCGCAGCTCGCGAGCGATCTCCTCGAGGGTGCACGGCGCCGCCCCATCGAGGCCGTAGCGCAGCGTGAGTACGCGCGCCGCGTCGGGCGGACGACGCGCGGCGATCGCCTGCCACCCGTCCCCCGCGCACACCGCGTGCCACCACGGCACGCACCGGGCCAGCGCATCATCGAGTGCTTCGGGTCCGTCGCCGTTGGCGGGCGCAAACTCCGGCCCACCGCGCGCGATCGCGCGCTCGACGGCATGCGCGGCCAGCTGCGCGGGCCGCAGGTCCTCGATGGCCACCGAGGATTGGCCGCCGAAGTCCAGCGCATGCGCGCATTCACGCGCCGCGAACGCCGTCCACCGCATGCGGAGCGGCAGCGGCACGTCACCCCATGAACGACCGAGCCGCTGCACGCACGGCACCAGCGCCGCCGGCAGCGCATGCTCGACCAGTGCGCGCTTGAGGCGCTGCGCCCAGCGGAGGTCGCGCTCCAACGCGTCCAGTGCATGTGCAGCCGGGGATTTCGGAAGCCGCGCCAATGCCTCCCGCGCGCGCCAGGACAGGAAGCGGAACGCCACCGCCAGCGCAGCGTCCTCGCGCGTCCGCGCCCGGTCCGCACGCGCGACGGCCGGCTCGGGCATCCGTGCGGGACCAACAGGAAGACCGCTGCGGACCACCGGCGGCGCCAGGATCGACTCCTCGGCACCCGGCAGCAGGAACACCGGGAGCGGCGCAACGCGCAGGCCCGCCAGCGCCGCTGCCAGCCGCTCCACCCGTCCGCGCAGCGCCGCGCGGGCTGCCGCGCCCTCGCCGATTTCCAGGTGCCCCGCGACCTCCGTGGACGTGAACCCCAGCCCCGCGGCCCGCGCCGCGAACGCGCGGGTCCACGCCGCGCCGCGCGGCGATGCCGCCACGGCCCCCCGCCCCGCTGCACGCAATGCGTCCGCCACGCGGCAGTCGCCCTCGAGCAGCGTGCGGGCCGTGCGCACGCTGCAACCGAACGCCGGCGCCAGCTGCATGGCGAGCGCATGGAGCGACAGCGATCGCGCCGAACCGCGCACGTGTCCTTCGCCGACCTCCGCCTCTGCACCGCCGCACACGGCCACCGCACGCCGGATCATCGCCTCGCGTTCCGCCTCGCCCACGCGCACCGTCCGCCCCGCCCGCTCGACGCGCACCGAGCTCCGCGCGCGGAACGAATCCAGCGCATCGGGGAAGCACGCCACGCGCACGCGGCCATCGCCAGAGCGCACGTGGTGCATGACCAGCCCCGACTCGCGGAACCGCGCCAGCGTGCGCGCCGAGACACCGAGCGAAACCGCTGCGTCCTTCGCTTCCATCGCACCGCCACGCGCTGCAGCATCCGGCGGATCGCGACGACTCAGGCGCAGGATGAATGCGGTGAGGTCATGGAGCAGGTCATGGCCCTGCACCACGGATCCCATGTCCACTTCCTCGGGCCGGTACCGCGTCACGCGATCGACGACGAGTTCCTCCGGATACTCCGCGCCCGCATCGATGTCTCGCACGAACGCTTCCGCATCCGCAAGCATGCGCACACGCGCACGTGCGTCCGCGAAGCGCGTGCCCTCCCAGAGGCGCGCGATGCAGGCGGTGCGGAACTTCGCGGCAATGGGCACGGTTCGTTCCTCAGGCCGCAGAGCGCGGCGGCGGAATCACCACGGGAAATCGGCAGGCGCAGCGGGCGCGGGCGCCAGGCCGTGGGCGTGGCATTCCTGCAGGTAACGCGCCAATCCCGCGCGCGCCTGGTCATCCAGGTCGAAGCGAAGGAGGTCGCGCAGGTAGTCCGTGGCCAGGTCCGCCGGCCAGCGGTGGGGCGTGGCCTCGCGTGCCACGATCCCCTCGATGCGGCCGGCGTTGTGCCGGCGCTGGTGGTCCAGCACACGTGCCGCGGTGCGCACGCGGGCACGCGTCGCCTCGTCCGCGTCCGCGCGCACCAGCCAGGTGGCGAAGACGAACGGCAGCCCGGTCCACGCGTGCCACTCCTCGCCGAGGTCAAGCTGGTGCGGCCACGCCGCCACCGGAGGAGCGTCATTGATCACCTTGTCGCCGATCAGGAGCATGGCGTCGGTCCCCGGGTCGAGCGCACCGGAGGCATGGTCGAAGTCGACGAACGTCGGCTGCGCGCGCTTGCGGTTGCGGAGGATCAGCTCGGCCAGCGCGCGCGACGTGTGGCTGTCGGTATCGGCGGCCACCGTGCGCACCTCGGCCCATGGCGTGCGCGCGTAGAGGCGCACGGTCATCGTGGGTCCGCAGCAGCCGAGCATGCCCACCGGCACGATCAGCACCGGCTCCGGCGCACGCACCGCGTCGATCACCGAGCAGAGCGCCACGTCCACCTCGCGCGCCATGAGGCGATCGATGAGGCGTGCCGGGACATCGGGCACCAGCGTGCAGCCCTGCAGGCCGGCGAGCCCGTCGATGAGCGGCAGCGTGTTCAGGTAACGCACCACTCCCACGCGCATGGAGTCGCACGCTGCGGGCGGTGCGATGCGGGCATCGGTCTCGGGCAACAGAACGGCCATCCGGAAAGCGTATTCAGGCAGGCGCTTCTGCGGCCAACCCCAGGCACGGGGATTCGATGTTCAACGGACGGATTCCGGCGCCGGCGCCTTCAGGGCCGTCAGGGCACGTCCGGCGCAGCCCGCACGGCCAGCCGGAACGCCGCCTGCTCGACGCGGCCGAGGGGCGCTGCCGCCTCGACCACCATGCGAGGAATGCGCGGATTGAGCCGGCAGAGCAGTTCATAGGGGCGCATGCCCACGCGCTCCGCGACGCTCGGCAGGTAATTGCGCCCAGCGCGATCGGTGCCGTAGAGCTCGACCTCGGCACCGATGCCGCCACCGGGAAGGTCGGCGAGCATCTGCTCGAGGCCCGTGAGGTCCACGCACACCTGGTCCATGTTCACCGCGCCGATCACCGGCGCTTCCGCGCTCCAGTCACCCACCGAGATGCGCACCCAGCGTGCCGGCTCGGCCTGGTCATGCGCCGCGCGCGAGGAATGCGCGGAGAGCGTCGGGTATCCGTCGGCGTATCCCACCGGCACCAGGCCGATGGTGGAATCGCGCCGCGCGGTCCAGCTCCATCCGTAGCCGACGCACGTACCGCGCGCCACGCGCCGCACGTGGATCAGCGAGCTGGTCCATCGCACCACGGCACGGAATTCGTCGCACTCCTCGAGCCGGTCGCCGTCCTCCGGGCCATCGGCAGCGAAGCCGGTCCAGGCGATTCCCACGCGCACCATGCCCGCATGCATGGCCGCGCCGCGGAGCGATGCGTACGTGCTGGCTGCATGGATCATGCACTCCGGCGGAATGAGCGCACGGTGCGAATCGACGAAGAGATCGAACGCGCGCATCTGCGCACTGCAGCGCTCGGCGCTGGTCTTGGCGTGCGAGAAGTGCGTCATGACCCCGGCGAGCGAGAGCGCCGGAGTGGCAGCCACCGCCTGCAGGATCCGCGCCGCGTCGTCGGGACTGCAGCCGCCGCGCGCAAGACCGGTGTCCACTTCCAGGTGCACCGGCAGCGTCACGCCGTGCTCGTGCGCGAGCACGATGAGTTCCGCCACGTGGTGGATGTCATGCACCACCAGGTGCAGCTTGCCGGCCACGAGCATCGAGTGCAGCGCGCCGCCGCGGTCGAGGTGCCGCACCGGCTGCAGCACCAGCACGGGCACGGAAACTCCCTCGAGTGCCTCTGCCTGCGACGGGCTGTAGATGGTGAGCATCGCAGCGCCGGCCTGCACCAAACGGCGCGCCACGCGTGCTGCCCCCAGGCCGTACGCATCGGCCTTCACCACCACGTTGATCAAGACTCCCGGACCCACGGCATCCCGGACCACCTTCATATTGTGGTCAACGGCATCGAAATCGAGGGAGATGGTGCTGTTGTCGGTCATGCGGGCGGCATCCGTGCCTTCCGCCTGTTACGATCGGCTTGCCGGGGAACCTACCATAAAAGCCCCCACCGATAACCGGCCCGAGGCCGGTCCGCACGCCGAAGAGAAACGCCCCCACGGAATGGTCAGCAGCGAGACGTTCGACACCACCAAGACCTTCGCCGACCTCGGCCTCCCCGAGTCGGTCCTCAAGGGCATCGAAGCCGCCGGCTTCAAGCACCCCACCAAGATCCAGGCGGCGCTCATCCCGGTCGCCATGAGCGGCAAGGACGTGCTCGGCCAGGCCAAGACCGGCACCGGCAAGACGGCCGCCTTCAGCCTGCCCACCCTCGGCCTGCTCACCCCCAAGGACGAATTCGCCGCCCTCATCCTGGTCCCCACCCGCGAGCTGGCCATCCAGGTCTGCCGCGAGGTCGAGGAGCTTGGCGGCCACACCGGCCTCAAGGCGCTCCCGGTCTACGGCGGCAAGCCCATCAAGACCCAGGCCAAGGGCCTCGAGCGTGGCCCGGCCATCATCGTCGGCACCCCCGGCCGCGTCATGGACATGCACGCCCGCGGCATGCTGCCCTACGACCGGGTCAAGCTGGCCATCCTGGACGAGGTCGACCGCATGCTCGACATCGGCTTCCGGGACGACATCCGCAAGATCCTGGGCGCGATGAAGCAGCACCCGCAGACGATCTTCGTCAGCGCCACCATCAGCCCCGACATCGAGAAGCTGGCCCGCAGCTACATGCGGAACCCGGAGAAGATCGTCACCACCGAGAAGAGCCTCACGGTGGCGGCCGTCGACCAGAGCTGGCTGACCGTGGAACCCTGGGACAAGAAGCGACTGATCCACCACCTGCTGCAGCACGAGGAACCGGCCCTGACCGTGGTCTTCTGCCGCATGAAGAAGACCGTGGACCAGGTGGCCGAATACCTCACGAAGCACGGCATCGAATCGCATGCCATGCACGGCGACATGTACCAGACCAAGCGCGACACGGTCATGGACAAGCTGCGCGGCGGCAAGCTCAGCGTGCTCGTCGCCAGCGACCTGGCCTCGCGCGGCCTGGACGTGGACGACATCAGCCACGTCATCAACTACGACGTTCCCGAGGATCCCGAGGTCTACATCCACCGCATCGGCCGCACCGCGCGCGCCGGCCGCGGCGGCGTGGCATGGACCTTCGTCCAGCCCGACCAGGGCGACCTCCTCTCGAACATCGAGATGCTCGCCAACATCGAGATCCCGCAGAAGCAGTACCCCGACTTCGTTCCGGGCCCGATCCCGGCCGACGTCGCCAGCTACCGCGAGGCCGAGTAGCGCCGCCGCCAGGAATCCGCCAACGCGAAGAGCCGCCTGGCCGTCGCCGACGCGCCGCCTGCCGAACGCGCCCAGGACCCGAACGCCTTCCCCGGCGGCATCGTGCCTTCGTCCATGCCCATGAAGCGCCTCGGCGGCGTGGTCCGCACGCGCAGGCGCTGACGCATGACGGGGACTGCGGCTGCTTCCATGATCAACGTTGCACCCGAGGTGCAGGACGCGCTGCGTTCCGGCCGCCCTGTGGTGGCATTGGAAACCGCCGTCCTCACCCACGGCCTGCCGCGCACGCCGATGGCTTGCCCCTGCGGGCTGGCAGCGTGGGACGCCTCGCTCCCGGCCAACCTTGCACTCAGCCTGCTGCTTGACGCCACGGTGCGCGCGGGCGGCGCGGTGCCGGCCACCGTGGGCATGCTCGACGGCGTGCTCCACGTGGGACTCAGCCGGCAGCAGCTGGAACGACTCGGCCACGACACCGCCGCGCGCAAGCTCAGCACCCGCGACCTCGGCGCCGCCGCCGTGCAGCGCGCCAACGGCGGCACCACCGTGGCAGCCACGCTTTCCGCGTGCGCCGCCGCCGGAATCAGGGTCTTCGCCACCGGCGGCATCGGCGGCGTGCACCGCCACTGGACCGAACGCCCCGACGTCAGCGCCGACCTCGCCGCCATCGCGCGCACACCCACGGCGGTGATCAGCGCGGGCGCCAAGAGCATCCTCGATCTTCCCGCCACCGTCGAAGCGCTCGACTCGCTCGGCATCCCGGTGATCGGCCTGGGCACGCGCGCGTTCCCGCGCTTCATCTCCCCGGGCGACGATTCGCTGGGCGTGTCCGCCTTCGCATCGAATGCCGCCGAGGCCGCGGCGATCTGCGCCGCGCACTGGGCGTTCGCGCCGCACGGCGGAACCATCATCGCGAATCCGCCCCCCACCGAGTGGGCGATCCCCGCGCACGAGGTGGAGGCGATCATCGCCGCATCCATGCTCGATGCCGCGCGCGAGGGGATCCACGGCGCCGCCGTGACGCCGTTCCTCCTCGACCGCGTGCAGCGCGCCACCGGCGGCCGAACCGTGGCGGTGAACGTCGCGGTCCTGGAGTCGAATGCCCGCGTGGGTGCGGAAGTGGCCCTGCGCATGGCTGAATTGCGCTGAAATCGCGGCCAAATGCCGGATTGGTTGGCCCGCGGTCGCTTCCTGAGTTACAATTCGGCCGTCGCGTCACCGATGCGACTCCCAAAGCACAGCCCGGAACGGTGGAACACCCCACGGTGCGATGCACATGCATCACCCGTCCCGGCGTGAGGAACAATTCATGACAGTGGTCAGCGGCATCCTCGAAGCCATGAAGGGCTCTCCAGAGGGTCGAATCAGGCAATTTTCAGACGGTCTCGTCGAGCGCGAGGATGATCCCATCGTCCTCCCCGAGTTCATGCAGCAGAACGGCGTCGCGCCCGGCGCG
>CAMBSR010000068.1 GCA_945870475.1 Phycisphaera mikurensis NBRC 102666 | reverse complement strand
GGGCAGGTTGGTGAGCTGCGTGCGCGTCGCGGTGTTGATGTTGAGCTTGGCGCCCTCATCGAGCGGCCCGGCCCATTCCACGCCGTCGAGGAAGTGGCGGATGTCCCAGGTGCCCGTGGAGGTGCCGCCGAGCGCGTGTTCCTCCATGTCGCGGACCGGAGCCATCGGGTCGTCCGGATCCGCGTTCTCCAGGTGGAATTCCATGATCGCGATCATCTGCTCGACGCCCGCGCGTGCCGCCCAGCGCGCCTGCACGCGTGCAAGCGTCTCGCGGCCGACCACTGCCTGGCGGAACGTCACGATCTGCGTGGCCGCCACCAGCACTGCAGCGATGGCCACCGCCCACACCACCACCACGACCACGCTTCCTCGTTGTGCGCGATGCCTCATCCCTGGCCTCCTCGTCCGCCTGCGCCGCCACCGACGCCGCCGTTGAAGCCGCCGCCGCGTCCACCGCGACCCCCGCCGGTGCCACCACCGGGGAAACCGCCGCCGCCACGTCCGGGAGGCGCCGTGCCGCCACCGGCGCCGCCGCGTCCGCCTTGGCCGCGACCGCCTCCGGCCTGTGTCGCACCGCCGCCGGCAGCATCTCCGGCCGCTCCGCCGGCATCGCCGACAGCGGCGGGCCCACCGCCGCCTCGTGCTCCGTTGCCCTGTGCGCCCGTGCCGCCGTTCTGCGCCGTGGCACCGCCCGAACCGTCGGTCGTCGGTGTCTGCTCCTCGGGCGGCGGATCTTCCTTCGGGCCGATCACGCGGTCCACGGCCACTGCGGTTCGCAGCGTGACCTCGGCGGACATGCTGTTCCGTTCGCCGCCAAGCGGGATTCCCGTGGCGATCACCGTCATCCGGACCAGCTTCGGCAGGCCGTCGACGTCGGAATCCCATTCCGTGCGCCAGCCCGCCTCGCCATCGCTCGCTTCCACCAGCAATCCGACCACGCCGTCGGCCAGCGGTTCGGCGGTGCCGCCGCCATCGGGCGTGTCGTCCGGCATGAAGTCCCGGCGGCGCCAGATGGCGGAACCGAGTTCGTCATCCTCCACGCGGAACTGCGTCTCGTATTCGCGGCCCTCGCCCTGGTACTCCACGGGACGCGTCGGACGCATCGACGCGTTGAAGAGCAGCAGGTCGCTGCGTTCGTAGCCACCGGTCCGCGCGCTGGCCTCGCGCGTGGTGAGGAGGAAGCGCGTCTCGAACAGGTCGTCGCTGCGGATCGTCGAGGAGACCTCGCGCCGCAGGGCCTCGAGCGCGGTGCTTGCCCGCTGGAACGCCTCGACGCGGTCGCGCGCGATGTTCCTGCCCTTGCTCAGCTGCGAGAGCGCGAACGTCACCGCCGTCAGCACGAACGCCGCGATCGTGCCGGCCACGACCAGCTCGATCAGCGTGAAGCCGCGTTGCGGCCCGTGCTCACTGTTGCGGTTGGGTCTGCGCGTCATAGCGTGCCTGCCTGTCGATGGGGGTGGTCGGGGCTCGGGCGGGTTCCTCGGTGTTCTCCGGGCGTGGCGCCATCAGCGTGTCGACGCGGTACTCCGTGCCGCGGATGTCGCGGGCGATCGCGGTCACCTCGTACGGGTCGCCCAGGCCCTGCTTGCGGATGTCGAGCTCCCACTTCCATTCATCGAACGGCGCATCGAATGCGCCGTCCGTTGCGCGTCCCAGCTGCCATTCGACGACGCCGGTGGAGAGCACCTGGTTGAGCAGGCCGTCGAGGAGCTGCGCGGCCACCAGCTCGCGCTCCGAGCGCTGCTGCATGGCGAGCGACCGTTCCGCGATCGAGATCACCGCCGCCATGCCGATGCCGAGGATCACGCCGCCGACGATCACGTCGATGAGCGCCCAGCCGCGTCGCAGGCTTCGTGTCTGCGCGCTCACCATGGCTCGTGGTCCCGTCCCGACCGGTCGAGGTCGATGGGCGCCCGTGCGAACGGTGCCGGCTTGTCCGCATCCACGCGCACGACGCTCGGCGATCCGGTCGGCAGCACCACGGTGGAGTCGATGCCCAGTCCCACCAGCCGCACCTCGATCTTCGGCCGCTCGCCGCCGGGCGTGCTGGTGATCGTCCACTCCGAGGGGTCGACGCGCTGGTCGTTGCTTCGCACGTCCTCGATCTCCACGCCCTGCGGCAGGCTGACCGGCGCCGCGAAGCGGTCCGTGCGCCATTCCGCGGGAGCGGTGGGATCCTCGGGGTTCCCGTCCTTCACGAGCAGGTAGATGCGGCCGTCGGCGCCGTCGCGCCAGATGGCCACCTGCTGCGATCCGAGCGACTGCCGGTAGGCGAAGAGCCGCATGATCTCCGCCACCTGGTCGACCGCGTTGTCGGCTTCCTGGCGTGCGGTGCCCGTGAACTTGGGGACGATGGCGACCGACGCGATGGCCAGGACCACGATCACCACGATCAGCTCGATGAGCGTGAAGCCGCCGCGCAGCGAGCGTCGCCCGCCGCGCAACGCGCGTGGCATGTGAAGGTGATGTGCGCGTGCGGAAATCATGGGAAGCGCACGCGCGCGGCGTGCGTCAGTTGCGCTTGTCGCCGGCGATGATGTCTGCGGACTCGCCCTCGCCGCCGGACTGTCCGTCGGCGCCGTAGCTGTAGACGTCGAAGTCGAGGTTCACCTCGCCGCGGGTCTTGATCTGGTACTGGTTGCCCCAGGGGTCGGTGAGCTGGTTCTTGTTGAGCAGGGCGGTGTCGCCCTCGGTGAGCTCCACCAGGCTGAAGTCATCGGGGAGCATGCTCAGGCCCTTGGCGGTCATGTACATGCGGACCTGGTTGGAGATGGTCTCGGCATCGGCACGCGCGGTCTTGGACTTGGTGAAGCCGATCCACTGCGAGACGCGCGGCACCACCAGCGCGGCGAGGATGGCCATGATGGTCACCGCGACGATCAGCTCGACGAGCGAGAAGGCGCGGCGGGATCGGCGGGCGGAGCGGCGGAGGCGGTCGATTCGCATGGTTTCCACGGGTTTCGGAAAGGTGAGGGGGCGGATTCGGAAGATCGGTGTTCTACGACTGAACGCACCAGTACGGGCCATGTGACATCGGCCATCACGGCAATTCCGAATAGTGTCCAATAACCTGTCAGGAAGGGGCCGGAATCTTCACCCGCCCAGCGACTTCTGCATCTCGAGGAGCGGCAGCAGGATGGCCGCCAGCACGAACGAGGCAATCAGGGCCATGAACACCAGGAGGACCGGGGGCAGGAGCTTCGTGAACAGCTTCAGCGAGGTGTTCACCTGCCGGTCGAAGGCGCCTGCGGCGTGGATCAGCATGGGTTCCAGGCGCCCGGACTTCTCGCCGATGTTCACGATCTGCACCAGGAGCGGCGGGAAGAACCCGCACTTCTCCAGGGGTTCCGCCAGGGACTGGCCGGTGGTGACCTTCTCCTGGACGCCGTCGATGGCCTCCATCAGCACCACGTTGCCGAGCGTGTCGCGGACGATCTTCAGCGCGGAGAGGATCGGCAGGCCAGCAGAGACCAGCGTGCCCAGCGTGCGCGTGAAGCGCGCCACCGCCACGTCGCGGAGCAGGGGCCCGATGATGGGCGACTTCAGCAGCACGAGGTCCAGCTTGCGGCGGTTGGCATACACCGCGATCCAGCGTCGGAAGCCGATGACCGCGCCGACGGCAGCCAGCAGCACCAGCCACCACCAGTCGCGCATGAAGTCGGCGAAGCCGAGCAGCACCATCGTGGGGAAGGGGATGGTGACTCCTGGCTGGCCCAGGATCGGCGCCATCAGGCGCGGAAGCAGGAAGGTGACCGCGATGATGATGCTCACGCCGATCATGCACGCCACGATGAGCGGGTAGATGGTGGCGCCCACCATCTCGCGGCGCAGTTCCACGGAGCGTTCGAGCAGGTCGGCGAGCTGGTGCATCACCTCGCTCATGCGGCCCGAGGCGTCCGATGCGCGCACCATGCCGACGATCATCTCGTCGAAGGGCGGGCCGTACTCGTCCATGGCCTCGTGCAGCGGGCGGCCGCTTTCCACGCGCTCGATGATGAAGTCGAGGATCACGGGCTGCGCCTTGCCGGCGGCCTGGCGTCGCACGGTCTTGAGCGCGTTGAGGAGCGGCAGGCCGGCCTCGATGGCGGTGGCGAGCTCGCGGATGATGTTCGCGAGCTCGGTGCGCTTGAGCTGCGGTCGGCCGGTGGTGTTCCCCGTGAACGCACGTGCGAGCGCGCCGAGGTCGATGCCGCCCGAGCGCGTCTCCGCGGGCTGCTGCCCGCGCGGCGCGGACTTCGGCGCCGCCTTGGCCGCGGCCTTCGCCGGCGACTCGGCCTCCGCCATGTCGAGCTGCATCGGCAGCAGCCCCTGCGCCTGCAGGAGGCGCATCGCGGACGCGCGGTCGGGCGCGGCGATGGTGCCGGTGGCGAGCGCGCCGCCGCGGTCCATGGACTGGTATCGGAAGGAAGGCATGGGTGGAGGCGCGCCGATCAGGCGTCGTCGATGTCCTGGGTGGCGCGGAGCACCTCGTCGATCGTGGTGAGGCCGGCCGCGGCCTTGTGCATGCCGTCGTCGCGCATCGACTGGAAGTCCTTGTCCACCATCTCGCGCAGCTCGAGCGTGGTGCGGTTCTTGCTGATGCCCTCGCGCAGGCGGGCGTTGATGCGCGCCAGCTCGTAGAAGCCCATTCGGCCGCGGAAGCCGGAGCCGTTGCACTTCTCGCAGCCCTTGCCGACGGCTGCGCCGTCCTTGAAGAGCAGCCGCTCCTCCGGCGTGATGCGCGCGGCCATCTCCTCCGTCATCGGGATGCGGGTCACGCATTCCTTGCAGAGCCGGCGTCCGAGCCGCTGGGCGAGCATGCCCTCGAGCACGCTCGCGATGAGGAACGGCTCGGCGCCCATGTCGACCAGGCGGCCGACCGACGAGATCGAGTCGTTGGTGTGGAGCGTCGTGAACAGCAGGTGGCCCGTGAGCGCCGAGCGGATGGCGATGTCCACCGTCTCGTTGTCGCGCACCTCGCCCACGAAGATGACGTCGGGGTCCTGTCGCAGGATGGCGCGCAGGCCGGTGGCGAAGGTGAGGCCGCGCTTGGGGTTCACCGGGATCTGGTTGATGCCGCTGAGCTCGTACTCGACGGGATCCTCGATGGTGATGATCTTCTTGCGCGGGTCGTAGAGCTTGTTGAGGCACGCGTAGAGCGTGGTGGTCTTGCCGCTTCCCGTGGGGCCGGTCACGAGCACCATGCCGTGCGGCTTCTGGATCATCTTGTCCATCATGCCGCGCATCTGTTCGCGCATGCCGAGGCTGACGAGGTCGAGCGGCAGCGAGCTCTTGTCGAGGATTCGCATGACCACGCTCTCGCCGTACACGGTGGGCACGGTGCTGACGCGGATGTCCACCTTGCGCCCCTCGAACCGCAGCGTGATGTGCCCGTCCTGCGGCACGTATCGCTCGGCGATGTTCATGTGCGCCATGATCTTGACGCGGCCGATCAGCGCCGGCTGCAGGTGCTTCGGCGGCGAGGGCTGCTCGATCAGCACGCCGTCGATGCGGTACTTGACCTTGAGCTCGGTCTCGAACGGCTCGATGTGGATGTCCGAGGTGCGGTTCTGGATGGCCTCCAGGATGACCAGGTTCACCAGGTTGATCAGCGTGGGCTGCTCGGCCATCCGGTGGACGTCGTCCGCCTCGATGGCGTCGAGGTTGTGCTCGACGTCGCCGCCGCCCACCTCGCTGTCCTCGGCAAGGCTCTCCGCCATGCGCGCGGCCGTGGTGCCGTACATGTCGCGCATCAGTTCGCTGAAGAGCGCCTGGTCAAGGCCGATGCGCATCACCGGCATCCGGGCGAGCGACGCGGTCTCGTCGACGGCGGCGATGTCGAGCGGATCCAGCATGGCCACCACCAGCCGTCCGCGCTCCTCGCGCAGCGGCACCACGCGCAGGCGCACTGCGGCGTCGGGCGCCAGTCGGGCCGCAGCCTCGGCGCTCGACTCCGGCAGGGCGTCCGCCCATGCGATGCCGAACAGCTTGCACCTGTCACGGAGCGACGCATCGCCGGCGATGGATGCGAACGCCGCGGCATCGAAGCCGTCGGCGGGGACAGGGGTGCTGTGCAGGTCGTGGTCCATCGTGTGCTGCTTCAGTGGCGCGCGGCGCACAGGGGGCGGCGCGGGGTTTCCGTCATTCCGGGGTGGTCGGCGCGGGTGCGGGCTGTGCCTTGCTGTCCTTGCCCTCGGGAGCGGGCTCTTCCTTCGATCCCGTACCGGCACCCTTGGTGCCGCCCATCGCGGCGCGCGGGTCGCGGCGCTTGGACTGCCGGTCCGATGCAACGCCGTCGGTGTCCGCCGCGGACTGCACGGAGTCGATCTGCATCCGCTTCGGCGACGGCGCCCCGTCCTTGCTGCCCGGCTGGTTCGCCGGGTCCACCTTCATTCCGCCCGGGAGCTCTGCCTGCTGTTCCGGGGTGAGGATGGCCATCAGCCGATCGCGGAACGGCTCGCCGGCGCGCTCGCGCTCGACGCGGGCCTTGACCACGGGGTCCGAAGCGTTCGAAGCCTGCGGCATGGAGGGCGCCGCGCCGCCGGAACGGCGCTGCGCAGAAGCCTCTGCGCGCTTGCGCGGGGCCTTCGGCTCCTCGGCGCGCACGGCCTCGTAGAGCTGCATGTTCTGCTGGTTGCACACGCCGGCGAACTCCGACATCAGTGCGTCGATCTGCTGTCCCTGCTCGGGCGTGAGCGAATCGAGCGCGCGGGCCTGCTGCATCAGGATGGTCACCGGATGCGGGCGGTACACGTCCCGGTAGCCCGCCTCGAGCGCGAGCATGCGGAATTCCTCGCCGCGATCGCCGAGTGCCTTCGCGATCGATTCGATGCTGGCGTCGTTCGCGGAACGGACGGCCACGCGGAGCACCATGATGCGGTCCTGGGCATCGGCACCCTTCTCGTGGTTCATGGCGCGCATTGCGTCAGCGAGCTCCGGCTCGATCGCGCGCATCCCTCGATCCCGGTTGACCAGCGCTTCGTCGAGCGCCACCTCGTACTCGGCAACGGCCTGCTTGCTGGCCTCCTCGTGCGCGGGGTCGAGCTGCATGCGGCCCATGACGGCGAACAGGTCGGTGCTCTCTCCCGAGAGGTCGCCGTCGTGGAGCATGCGCTCGCGACGAAGGGCGCGCTCGAAGTTCGGCCAGCGCTCCAACTGCTGCGGGCCCAGCTGGCTCTTCAGGTCCGACATGAACTTGTCGAGCATCTGGCGCTTCTCGTCGCGCCAGGAGTTCATCGGCTTCATGACCTTCTCGAGGATCGCGTCGGCGTTAGTCGGGTCGCCGCGCTGCGCGTCCTGCGACGCGACCTTCATGCGGTCCTTGAGCGCCTCGGTTCCCGTGCTGAAGGCGGTCATGTAGTCCTGGAGCAGCGCTTCCACCACCGGTCGCTGCCATTCCTCGAGCTGCAGCGACGCGGTCATCAGCGGCAGGTCGCGCTGCAGGATGTCGGGCACGAACGCCTCGGCGAAGCCGGCGCGTCCGCCGAACTGCGCATGTGCCGGTGCGGCCGTTGCGATTGCGGTGGCCACGGCAACCGTGGCGATGAGCGTCCGCACGCGCGGTGCGAGCGTGGCGAGCGTTGCGTTGAGCGTTCCAGGCATCATGGTGCTTCTCCGGGAAGGTGTGGCGAGGCCGCATTCTCTCACGCGGCAGGCCGTTGGATCGATCGGCCCAACGCGCCATACGGCGCGATATGCCAATGGATCGGCGCTCTGTGGGCGCGAGTCGCGTGTGTTCTGTGTTGCGCGACCAATAACCACCGACGGACGCAGGGCCTCGGTCGGCGGGGTGCGTTCAGGCGCTCACCGTGCGCTGCTCGATCCGCTTGACCGACGTGGTCACCACGATCCGCTGCACGAAGATCCCGGGGGTATCGATGCGGTCCGGGTCGAGTTCGCCCAGTCCCGCCAGCTCCTCGACCTCCGCCACGGTCACCTTGCCGCAGGTGGCGGCCATCGGGTTGAAGTTCCGCGCGGTCTTCCGGTAGATGAGGTTGCCTGCCGGGTCGGCCTTCCAGGCCTTGACCAGGGACAGGTCGGTGCGGATGCCGCGCTCCAGGACGAACTGCTCGCCGTCGAACTCCATGTGCGGCTTGCCCTCGGCCACCACGGTGCCGACGCCGGTCTTGGTGTAGAAGCCGGCGATTCCCGCACCGCCGGCGCGCATGCGCTCGGCGAGCGTGCCTTGCGGGGTGAACTCGAGCTTCAGCTCGCCGCTCATGAACTGCCGCTCGAACTCGGCGTTCTCGCCGACGTAGCTCGACACCATCTTGGCGATCTGCCGGGTCTGCAGGAGAAGCCCGAGTCCCCAGTCGTCCACGCCCGCATTGTTGGAGACGCAGGTGAGCCCGCGGACGCCGGAATCTCGGAGCGCCACGATGAGCTGCTCCGGGATGCCGCACAGGCCGAACCCGCCGACGGCGACGCTCATGCCGTCCGTGACGATGCCCGCGAGCGCGCGGGCGGGCGATTCGTAGACCTTGGTGGCGCTCATGGTGGTTTCTCCTGCGTTTCCTGCGTGCGGGCGCGCAAGTGTATCGAAGCCCCGGCTAGGCTTGCGGTGCCGTGACCCGCTGGTCGACCCGCCTCCTGATTGCGCTTCTCCTCCTCCTGTCGGCGATGCCCGACACGATGGCGGCGCCCGTCCTGAAGGAGATGTTCGTGGACCGCTACGGGGCCACGGTGCGCCAGGCGCAGGTGTTCATGGCCATCAACCTGCTGGGTGCGGTGGCGGCGGTTCCGCTGCTCGTGTGGGCGCGCCGGCGCGTTGGGCCCATCTGGCTGCTGGTGGCCGGATCGCTTGCCGACGCCGCGCTTCTCGGGGTGCTTGCCGCGCCCATCGGGCTGTGGCCCTCGTTGGCCGTGCGCGCCGCGGAGGGCGTCACGGACGTGGTGGTCTTTGCATCGCTCTTCGACCTCGTGCGCCGCAATTCCGGCACCCATGCGGCGCGCGGACTCGGCGCAGCCTCGACGCCCCTCCTCCTCGGCCTCGGGTTCGGGGCCGTGGCCGGCGGCATCGCCGCGCACCGGGTCTCCGACGGTGCCACGGACGCCGCGGCCGGCGGGGACGTGGCGCTGGCGGTGTTCGGCGTTTCGGCGTTCGCCGGGCTCCTGGTGGCGATCGGCTCGTTGGTGTTCCGGCGCGCGCTCGGCGGCATCGCCGTGGTGGAGCCCGATTCCGGGCCGCGGGCAGCAAGCGGCGAGACCCATGCGGAGCTGGTGCCGCACGGGCCGCTCGACGACCGGCCGCGGCCGCTTGCGTGGAGCTGCGCCATGGCCTTCTTCGACCGCGCCACGGGCGGTCTCATCACCACCACGCTTCCGCTGGTGCTTGCGGGATTCCTGGGGTACTCGCAGCAGCAGCGCGGCTGGCTGATCGGCCTGCCGCTCCTCCTCATGGCCGTGTGCACTGGACCGGCCGGCGCGCTGTGCGACCGTTTCGGAAGCCTGCGCGTGCGACTGTTGGCAGGCGTGGTCTACGCGGTGGCCTTCGCGATGATCCCGTTCGCTGCGTCCAACCAGGCCGCGATGGCGGTGGTGATGTTCGCGGTGGGGATCTCCGCCGGAGCGCTGTTCTCGAGCTCGCTTGCCATCGCCGCCGAGACCGGCGGATCCACCGTGGCGCTCGGATCATTCCGCGCCGCGGGAGACGTGGGATTCTTTGCCGGCACCATGCTCTCGATCATCCTGGTGGGTGCGCTCGGCAGCGACCATGAGCCGACCTACGCGGACTACACCGCGGTGATCGTCCTCTTCGGGGTGCTGCATGCGTTGGCCACGGTGGCGATCGCCGCGATGGCGGCGCGCGTCGGCTCGGCGAAGCGCGGCAGCTCCTGAACAATCGGGGGCGTTCTTCCGATGGCAGCAGCGCGAGCGAGCGTCCGGGCAGATGATCAGTTCACGGCGATCGCGTGATCGAGGCCGTGCTCCCCGTTGCGGGGATTGCCCTCGAGCGCGATGCGGATCTTCTCGAGCGCCTGGTTCTGGATCTGGCGCACGCGTTCCTTCGTGAGCCCGATGAGCTTGCCGACCTGCGCAAGCGTCGGCTGACGCCCATGGTCCGTTCCG
>CAMBSR010000067.1 GCA_945870475.1 Phycisphaera mikurensis NBRC 102666 | reverse complement strand
ACCCGCGGGCGGCGGCCTCCTGCGAAAGCCGTGCCAGCTCCGTGCGGATGTGCTTCACGAACGGGCAGTGGTTGCAGATGAACGCCACCACGAGCGGCTTGCCCGCGAAATCGGCCGCTCCGCAGGCCCGCCCGGAAACAACGTCCGGCAGCGTGAACGTCGGGCAGGGCGAACCGATGGCGAGCTTCTGGGTGCTTTCAAGCGGAGGCATGGCCACAGGGTAGGCATGGAGCACGCGGTACGCTTCCTCCGTGCCAATCCGCCGCGACCAGGACGAAGGCCCGTCCGAAGAAGACATCGAGCGATTCGGGGACGAAACCCCGAAGGCGGACGCCCGTTGCCCGGACTGCGGCACCGCGGTCTGGAGCGAGGCCGACATCTGCCCCAAGTGCTACGCGTTCCTCGGCGGCGAGGCCGCGCCCGCCCGCCGCGGCATGTTCGCGAATCACTGGAAGGCGATCGTCGTGTGGGCGCTGATCGTTGCCACCCTCACGCTGGCCGGCATTCCGGTGCTGCAGGCACTGCTGCGTTAGGGGGCGCACTGCAGGAGGGGCGTGCAGTCAAACCGCGCGCGCGTGCCCGCACCTGCGAATCACCCCTTCCAAAAACGAACCGCCCCATCCATGTCTGGACGGGGCGGTTTCAGTGCCTCGGCAAGGATTCGAACCTTGGACCCGCTGATTAAGAGTCAGCTGCTCTACCAGCTGAGCTACCGAGGCCGGTGAGGGGGAGGAGTGTAGCGAATTCCCTGCGTGGCGGGGGCGGCTTCGCGCCTTCCGGGCCCGGCTTCCGCGCCCACAAGGAAGCGGGGCGGCCGTCTCCGACCGCCCCGCGATGGGTGCGCAACACGTGATTTCAGGCAGACTTCAGGCGGTGGCCCCGTGGCAGGACTTGTACTTCTTGCCGCTGCCGCAGGGGCAGGGCTCGTTCCGCCCGACCACCTTCATGGCCTTCTCCGAGAGCTCCTTCTTGATGGGCTCGCCCTCGGCGCCGGCCAGGTCCGCCTGCTCGATCTGCGCCTGCTGGTCGCGGCTGGGCGCCGGATCCTGGTCGGAGATCAGGCCTGCTCCCGGCGCCGCACTCGGCGTCGGACGGACCTGCGGGGCCAGTCGCCCCTTCAGGAGGATGTCGCTCGCGCGCTCGCGGATCGACTCCTGCATCTCCTGGAACGTGTCGGCCGCGCCCTTCTTGAACTCGATGCGCGGATCCTTCTGCGCGATGCCGCGGAAGCCGATCGAGTCGCGCAGCTGGTCCATGGCGTGCAGGTTGTTCTTCCATGCCTCGTCGTAGATCTGGAGCAGCACCCAGCGCTCGAACTGCTCGAGCTCCTGACGCATGAAGCTGCGCAGGCGGGCGCGGACGAAGGTCGCCGGATCCGCCTCGCACTGCTCGCGGTCGAACTCGCCGAGGTGGAGCAGGCACTCCTTCTCGAACCACGCGGCCACGTGGTCGGTGGACGTGCCGCCGGCCAGGCACTCCTTGGCGCGGCGCTCGATGGTGGTGTCATCCACCTTGCGAGCTTCGGCAAGAAGGAGCTGCGCCAGGTCACCGGGCTGCTGCGAGGGCAGGGTCTCCGGCATCCAATCGACGCCGTAACGGGCCCGTGCCCAGCCGCAGAAGTCGGTCAGGGCGTCGGCCGCCATCTGGCGTCCGGCTTCCTGCTCCTGCTCGGCCTGCGATTGGTGGAGCCGCGCCGACGTGCTCTCGATGGCGAACTCGATCGGGTACCGCACCTCGCGCTCGCGGAAGAACTCGGTGGCCTTGTCGGCGAGCTTGGCGCCCGCGGCCTCCGGGGTCTTGCAGTCGGCGAAGAGGCTGGCATCCACGGGGATGCCGAACTTGCTGGTGGCCCAGTGCGCCAGCGCGCCGGCGCCGTAGTTGGGCACCAGGAACGCATCGACCGGCGAGTTGTCGATCGACCGGAACTTGGCGGCGGCGGCCTGCGCGATGAGGCGCTTGACCGGCTCCGGATCCTCGGCCATCACCAACTCGCGCGAGAGCTCCGCGCCGAAGTTGGCGCGGGCCCATTCCTGGAGTTCCTCCACGTTCCACTCTGAACTGTCGGTGTCGGAGGCCATGTACTCGCCCACCGTGTTGCCGATGGTGATGGTGGCTTCCTCGAGCGTCTCCATGTCGATGACCTTGCGCACCTTGTCGCGGTCCTTGCCCGCGAAGCGCTCGGCGTCGATCGAGACGTTGTAGTGCTCGCGCACCCACTCGGCGATCTCCTTGGCCACGTAGTCGGGGCCGAGATGCCGGTACGCCGCGTCGACCGCCGACTCCTGGATGTAGCGGAGCGCAATGTCGCGCACGCCGCGGTGCTCGAGCACCGGCTGGCGCAGGCCGTAGAACTTGCGGCGCTGGTACTCCATGGGCTCGTCGTATTCGAGGATGGTCTTGCGCATCTGGAAGTTGCGCTCCTCCACCTTGCGCTGCGCCTTCTCCACGGCGCGGGTGAGCATGGGCGCCTCGATGGCGTCGCCCTCCTTCATGCCGAGCTTGGAGAGGAGGCCGAGCGTGGCCTTGCCCGCGAACATCTTCATCAGGTCGTCGTCGAGCGCCAGGAAGAAGCGGCTGGAGCCCTGGTCGCCCTGGCGGCCGGCGCGGCCGCGCAGCTGGTTGTCGATGCGGCGGCTCTCGTGGCGCTCGGTGCCGATGATGTGCAGGCCGCCCATGTCCTCCACCGAGTTGAAGAACCGCAGGCGGTGCAGCATGAAGTTGCCGACGGAATCCAGGTTGCCCTCGAGGTCTTCCTGCGAGGCGTTGGCCACCTTGTTCTCGGCGACGCCGGGCACGGCCTCGAGCACCCAGTGGCGCAGGAGTGCCATGCGGACGTCGTCGTCGGACATGCCGTCGATCTCCGCGGCGGAGACGGGGCGCCCGTCGCGGCGCAGCATGCGCTTGGCCATGTGGCGCATCATGGACTGGAGGACCTTCTCCTCGCCCCATTCCGGCGCGGCATCCTTCGGGCAGAGGTCGCGGCGCTTCCAGTGTTCGATGAGCGCGGCAGGCTCGCTCTTGCCGAGCTTGATGTCGGTGCCGCGGCCGGCCATGTTGGTGGCGATCATCACCGCGCCCAGCTTGCCGGCGCCCTGGACGATCTCGGCCTCGCGCTCGTGCTGCTTGGCGTTGAGCACCTCGTGCTTGATCCCGTACTTCTGCGTGAGCATGCGGCTCAGGATCTCGCTCTTCTCGACGCTCGTGGTGCCCACGAGCACCGGGCGGCCGGCGTCGTGGAAGCGCTTGATCTCGTCGACGATGGAGCCCCACTTGTCCTTCTGGCTCAGGAACACCAGGTCGTTGCGGTCGTCGCGGACCACCGGCTTGTTGGTGGGGATGCTGACGACGCCGAGCTTGTAGATCTCGTAGAACTCGGTGGCCTCGGTGTCGGCGGTGCCCGTCATGCCGGCGAGGCGCTTGTAGAGCTTGAAGAAGTTCTGGATGGTGATGGTGGCCATCGTCTGCGTCTCCTCCTTGATGGGGACGCCTTCCTTCGCTTCCACCGCCTGGTGCAGGCCGTCGGACCACTGCCGGCCCACCATCTTGCGGCCGGTGTTCTGGTCGACGATCACCACCGAGGGCTGCGCCATGTCATCGGGCGCGATCACGTAGTCGCGGTCGCGCTGGTAGACGACGTGCGCGCGCACCGCCTGCTCGAGGAGGTGCGGCATGTCCACGTTCTCGCCCACGTAGAAGCTGCCGATCTTCGCCTCGCGCTGCGCCTCGGCGATGCCGTCGCTCGTGAGGGTGGCGCGCTTCTTGTCGAGCTCCACCTCGTAGTACTGCTGGCTCTTGTCGCGCACCTTCTCCAGGGCCTTCAGCTCCGCCTGCGCGGCCTTGAACTGCTCCTTGAGGGCGGGGATGCCGGCCTTGTCGCGGGTATTGCGGATGTCGCCTTCCAGGGCGGCGGCCTTCGACTGGCACGCCTTCACCTGGTCGTCGGCGGATTCCCACGGCTGCTGCTTGCGCACCAGGTGCTTGGCCAGGCGGTCGGCCAGCTCGTAGCGGGGCTTGCTGGCGTGCGCCATGCCGCTGATGATGAGCGGCGTGCGCGCCTCGTCGATGAGGATGGAGTCCACCTCGTCCACGATGGCGAAGCTGCGCTTGCGCTGCACCTGCTCCTCGGGGCGCGTCTTCATGTTGTCGCGCAGGTAGTCGAAGCCGAACTCGGCGGTGGTGCCGTACACCACGTCGCACGCGTAGGCGGCGCGCTTCTCCTCATGGCTCTGCATGTGGATCGGGTGGATGGCACCCACGGTGAGTCCGAGCGCGCGGAAGAACGGGAACGTCCAGTCGCGGTCGCGCTGTACCAGGTAGTCGTTCACGGTGACCACGTGCACCTGGAGCTTCTCCACCGATGCCAGGTAGCAGGCGAGCGGGCCGACGATGGTCTTGCCTTCGCCGGTGCGCATCTCGGCGATCTGGCCTTCCGAGAGCACCACGCCGCCGATGATCTGCACGTCGAAGGGGCGCGCACGGAAGGGCGGGCGGCTCTCGGGGTAGAGCTCGCGCACCGCCTGGTAGAGCGCCGGATCGAGTTCCACGAACATCCAGCTGGGGATGGCCTCGGTGCAGCCGCGGAACGCGCCCACGGGGTCGGCGGCCGGCGTGGCCGCGATGCGGGCGACGGCGTCGTCATAGAGCGGGCGCACGGCGGCGGGCAGGCGCGCCGGGTCGAAGCGCTGGTCCTCGGGGAGGTCCGGGTTGAAGATGTTGCGGATGCCCACGGCGCGGTCCATGGCCTCGCGGGCCACCGCGAAGATCTCCGGGCGCAGGTCGAAGGGCTTCTCGCCCTTCGCGATGCGGGCGCGGAACTCCTCGGTCTTCGCCATGAGCTGCGCGTCGGTGAGCGTTCGGACGGCGCTCTCCTGGCGGTTCACCAGGTCCACCTGCTTGAGGTAACGCTTCACCATGCGCTGGTTCTGCGTACCGAGGGTGCTGCGGACGATCCAATCGAGGACGGGGATTCCCTTGAAGAGCTGGCTGCTTGACATGGCGTTGTTCCAATCGGCGCGGCGGGGCCGCGCGGGTGAGCGGGATGAATCAGGACGCCCGGCGGAGGCCGCGGGGCGATGGAAGCGGATTGAAGGAGGATGAGCGCGCGCCGGGCAGGCCGGCGGAGCGCGGCCCCGCAACAGCGGAGCCGTCCGAGCACTGCGTCAGGCTGCCGCGGGCGGCGGCAGGGACGTGTGCCGGAGCATCACCGCCGCACGCGCGGAGAGCGCGGCGCGAGTGCCGGTGGCGGCAACGAAGCGCGCAGGCGCCACGGTGCCGGGGGTGGTCTGGTGCGCGGCGGGGCTCGCAGCCACCGCGGCGGGGGTATCGCCCAGGAACGCAATGCGCGACCCGGCCAGCGCGCTGAAGCCCGCGCCCGGCGCCGTCGCCAGAATGGCAAGCGACAGGAGCAGGGCGGTCAGCGTGGCCACGGCCGACGCCATACCGCGCGGCATGGCCGCGGCGTCGGGGGTGGGTTGGCGGTTCGGGGTGCCCAAGGCACTCAAGTATGCGCGGGAAGGGCCACGGAGGCAAGTCCGGCCTTCGATGCAAAGGTCCGGAAGTCCACCTGTTCACCGGCAAAGGCATGGTGGTGGTGGCTGATCACCCGCCCGCGGTGCACCATGAACGCCCCCGGCATCTGCAGGGGGTCGCCCACGGGGTAGCCGATGCCGTGACCGGCCAGGAGCGCCGGAACGGCACGGAGGAAGTTCCGCGGACCCAGGAGGGCCATGAAGCTGCCCCGGCCGATGCCGAGGGCGCCAGCCAGGGTGTGTTGGTGGTCCGCGAAGGCGGAGACGTCCGAGAGCCCGGCACGGGCCAGTGAAGGGGCGGCGTCTGCGGCGCTCGCCGAGTGCAGGACCGCCAGGCGAATTCCCTGGGACTCGAGCTGCGCGCGCTCGGCGGCCAGTTGCGCCAGGGTCTCGCGGCAGAACGTGCAGCCGAAGTGCCGCAGTGCCACGAGGAGTACCGGCGAGTCGTCGCTCATCGAGGCAAGCGAACGTCCGTACTGGTCACGCGCCACGTGGAGCGCCGTGCCCAGGGACGGAGCGGCCGCCGCGCGACCGCCAGAGTTCCGGGCGTCCGCCCACGCCGCGCGCAGGATCATGGCGAACGGGATCCACCACAGGAGATCGTTGGTGGGAATGGTGAGGCCGAAGCGCCAGTCGATCTCGCCGCGCGACGCACACCACACGAACCCGATCGGGCCGAAGATCTTGCCCAGGAACCCGACGAGGACGATCGGCCAGTGCCGCACGGGGTTCAGGCTGGCCGCCAGGTAGCCAACGCCGTAGACGCCGATCACCATGCCCAGGCACTGCCAGATGGCGCGCCCGGTGCCGACGAGCGGCTCGACGCCGAAGAGCCGCAGTGGCGCGTCCGGCGCCAGGATGACGGCCGCACCCCAGAGCAGGTTGTAGATGCCGGCCGCCAACAGCCACTGGCGCATCCACGGTCGTGAGCCGAGGCTCATCGCGGGGTGCAGCGGCAGGGCGTGGTGGTGCTCGGAGGAACCCATGGGCTGCGAGCGGCTTCGCGCTGCGCGCCCGGCGGATTCGCCGGACGTCCGAATAGCCCCGCTCGGATTCGAACCGAGGTCTTATCGATTATGAGTCGACTGCTCTGGGCCGCTGAGCTACGGGGCCGGATTGAGGCCGTGTTGTACCGCATTGTTTCCAGGGGTACCTGAGTAGCCGTAGTTGCCAATTTCATGGGCAGTTACAGAAGCGGTGCGCCGTGCTCTGCCGCGTTTCACGATGCCGTGCACAAAGGGCACAAGCGCGGCTGGAATATCGTCGCGTGGGAATTGGCAATGATGCTCGGTGATAAACGTTCGAACCGGGCCCTTCTCCGTGCGCGGTCCAGCCAGTTTTTATCCATCTTTGCCGCACCATTCGAGGTAGTCCGATGAGAGCGACCCTGCCAACCTCTGGAAACCCGGCGGTGATCCGCCTTCGCTGCTTTCAGAGCAGGCATTTTTGGCCGCGTCCAAAGACAAAGTGAGTGGGTTTCGCAGGAATCCGCATCCGGCAGATCGGCTCTGCGATTACATTTGAGGCCCGACCATAGGAGTTCACATGAACCGACTTGCACCATGTCTCGCTCTTCTCGCTGCCTGCCCAGCCTTCGCTGCAGAAGTTGTCATTCAACAGGTCAACCTGTCGTTTTCGCCGTCATCGGTGACCGTGAACGCGGGAGACACCGTCAAATGGGTTCGTACCGGCGGCAGCCACACCGTGACCAGCGGCAGCAATTGCACCGCGAGCGGGCTCTTCAGTGCCCCGCTCAACTCGACCTCCACGAGCTTCACGTGGGTCGTCCCCGCATCCACGGCCGGCACCACCGTTCCCTTCTTCTGCTCTCCGCACTGCTCGGTGATGACGGGCAGAATCATTGTGAGGCCGCCCGCTATTCCCGGGGATCTTGACGGCAACGGAGTGGTCAACGGTGCGGACCTCGGCACCCTCCTTGGTGCCTGGAACCAGCCCGGCCCGACCGACATCAATGGCGACGGCACCACCAACGGCTCGGACCTCGGCATCCTGCTCGGCAACTGGACGACCTGACGGACGGAAAGCCGCCCCTCGGTTGGCACGCACCCTACGATGTCGGTATGCCTTCGACCGCTGATCATGTTGCGCCTGACGCTGTAGCCCGCGCCTTTGCCAAGTGTCGGACGTCGGGGCGTCCCGCGGTTCTGCCGTTCGTCACCGCGGGCTACCCCAGCTTGGCGTCAACGGCCGCTCTGCTACCGCGCCTGTCTGCAGTATGTGGGTCAATCATCGAGGTTGGCATTCCGTTCAGCGACCCGATCGCCGACGGGCCCGTGATTGCGGAAAGCATGCACGAGGCGCTGGTGGCCGGTTGCACCCCGGAGGGCGTCTTTGCCGCCGTGCGTGCCGTGCGCGCGCAGGTGCAGTGCGCGCTGGTGGCCATGGTGAGTGTCTCGATCGTGGACCGGATGGGCGCCCAGCGCTTCGCGCGCGAGGCGGCGGATGCCGGGTTCGACGGGCTCATCGTGCCGGACATCGACATCGAGGACGCTCCCGCGCTGCGCGCGGCCTGCGACGCGGCGGGCATCACCTGCACCCTCCTGGTCTCGCCCACCTCGAGCCCCGAGCGCATTGCGCGCATCACGGCGCTCTGCAGCGGGTTCGTCTACGCGCTGGCGCGTGTTGGCATCACCGGCGAGCGGTCGGATGCCCCGGACGTGGCACCGCTCATTGCGCGCATCCGCGCCGCGACCACGCTTCCGATTGCGGCCGGCTTCGGCATCTCCACCGCCGCGCACGTGGCTGCCGTGACGGCGCACGCGGACGGCGCGATCGTGGGCAGCGCCCTCGTTCGTCGCATGCGTGAGGCCATTACCGCCGGACGTTCGCCCGAGGATGCGGCCGTGGAATTGGTGACTTCGCTCGTCGGCTGACGCTGACGGGCGGACAAGGGTTGCTGTGGCGTAGCCTCGGCTCAGTACCGCCGCATCACTCCGACCACCACACCCTGCACCTGGCAGTCGGTCACGATGATCGGCTCGAAATCCGGGTTCGCCGGCTGCAGGCGGATGGTGCCGTCGCGCTCCTTGAAATACGTCTTGAGCGTGGTCTCGCCATCCGGGAGCAGGGCGACGACGCGTTCGCCGTTACGGGCGGTCTCGCGGCGCTCGACGATGACGTAGTCGCCGTCGAAGATGCCCTCGTCGCGCATGGACCAGCCGTCCACCTGCAGCGCGAACATGGCGTTCGGCTGCGCGCCGCGGCGCGGGCCGAAGAGTTCCTCGAGGCGCAGCGTCTCGTCCTGCGCGCACTTCTCGATGGGGCGACCGGCAGCGATCTTGCCCACCAGCGGAAACTGGAGCGGCATGGGGATCGGGCCGTCGTTGCTGACCTGGCGGTCCGGAACCTCGTTCGGAAGTTCCGCGTCGTCAGCGATCGAAAGCGAGCGACTCTTGTTCGGGTCGCGCACCAGCGCGCCCTTCTTGATGAGCGCCTCGACGTGCTCGAACACCGTCACCTTGGTGACGCCGAGCGAGTCGGCGATCTCCTGCATCGTGGGGGAATAGCCCTTGTGCGATCGGTGCTGGCGAATGAATTCGAAGATGCGGAGCTGCTTGGGTGTCAGGTTCATGGTGTTCGTTCCGGAGAAGCGGGGCAGAATCGGAATGGCTGATCGAACTGCAGACCGGGCTGTCGAGCAGGACGCTGTCCTGGGTGTCATCGGCAGCTTCGGAGAGGAAACGGGAGAGGCGGTGACGGCGCGAGCGCGGGGTGATGCAGTCGTCGTCTTCCTGCATTGAGTGGCATATGGCGTGCGCGCACGGTGCGGTGATGGCGCGTTCGATCGAGAGCCGTCCGTCGCGATCGACCACGTGGTCCACGAAGTCGCCGCCGGGGCCGAGGACGACGAGCGGTTCGCCGGCGGGCGCGATCAGTGAGCGGAGCGTTGCAAGGAGCTTCATGGCGTGGTCCTTCGTCTCGGGTCCCGCATCGGCGGGTGGTTCGTTGCGCCGCGCGTGCGGTGCTTGTTTGGTATTCGGCAGGCCGCCTTGCACGGCTGCAGAATTGGTACGGCAAATGTTAGTACGAACGCATGCCGAATCAACGGCTGTTTGGCGGTTTCTCCTTCACCTTTTATCGGCGAAGGGGGTTTGGGCGCGGGTTGCCCCCGCCGCGGCGGCCGTTCGACGCCCCGGTATGGTGCGGAAATGCCCGCAGATTGCACCTCGCTGACCGTGGACGGAGCGCCGCTTCCCATCCTTGCGCCGCCCTCACCGTTGGCGGCGAACCTGGAGCGCCTGTGGATCTGGGACCGCTCCTACGACTTCCTGAACCACGGAAGCTTCGGCGCCTGCCCGCGTGCCGTGCGCGAGGCGTACATCGCCGCGCAGGATCGTCTGGAGAGTCGGCCCATCGAGATGCTCGGCCGTCGCATCCGCGAACTGCTCGCGCCGAGTCGCGCACGCGTGGCGGAGTTCCTGCGCATGCAGCCCGATTCGTTCGGCTTCGTGACGAACGCCACTGAGGGGATCAACGCGGTACTGCGTTCGCTCGACTTCAAGCCCGGTGATGAGCTCGTCACCACGAGCCACGTCTACAACGCGGTGCGCAAGACCATGCTCTTTCGCGCGCGCCAGACCGGCGCGAAGTACATCGAGCTTCCGCTGCCGCTTCCCATCCTGGATCCGGCGGAAGTCACGCAGTGCATCGTCTCTGCGTTCACGCCGCGCACCCGGCTCGTGGTGATCGACCAGG